>NZ_CP019313.1 GCF_001969365.1 Tateyamaria omphalii
CGGCGCGCCGCGTGATCCGGTGGCGCGGTTCCATCTGGGCAACGGCGCGCAGGTGCACAAGGTTCATGCAGGGGCGGATGTGTCGGACAAGGGCATGGCCCAATCGGCGGGCGTGATGGTCAATTACCTTTACGATCTGGCCAAAGTGTCCCAGAACCATGAACGTTTTGCCGCGTCGGGCAAGATCTCTGCCTCGTCCGAGATCAGGTCGTTGAGCGCGAGTGGAAAGAAGTTGATGGCCGAGGAACTGGGCACATGACGAACCCGCTTTACGACGCTCTGTTCGGTCAGCACGCAGGGCAGCAGACGCCGTTTCTGCATCTGGCGGACGGTGGGGTCCTGAGCCATGCGGAGTTTCTGGGGCAGGCGGCGCAGTTTGCGCATGTGCTGGGCGAGGCGGGGCTGGTGCCCGGCGACCGGTTGGCGGCACAGGTCCACAAGTCGCCGCAGGCGCTGGCGCTCTATGCGGCGTGCGTGCAGGCGGGGGTGATCTTTCTGCCGTTGAACACGGGGTATACCACGGGCGAGCTGTCCTATTTCATCGCGGATAGCGGGGCGAAGCTGGTGGTGTGCGATGGCGCTGCCATGGAGGCGCTGCGCGCCGTTACCGACCCGCTGGGCGCGGCGCTGATGTCGTTGAACGGCGACGGGACGGGCAGCCTTGTGCAGGCGGCGGCGTCAAAGTCTGTCACCTATCCCACAGTGGCGCGGGGCGCGGGTGATCTGGCCGCGTTTCTCTATACCTCTGGCACGACGGGGCGGTCGAAGGGGGCGATGCTGTCGCAGGACAATCTGCTGTCCAATGCGCGGACGCTGGCGGCGTATTGGCGGTTTGATGCAAGCGACGTGCTGCTGCACGCCTTGCCGATCTTTCACACCCATGGGCTGTTTGTGGCGACGAACGTGACGCTGGTGGCGGGGGGATCCATGATTTTCCTGCCGAAGTTCGACACCGATCAGATGATGGCGCATCTGTCGCAGGCCACGGCGATGATGGGGGTGCCGACGTTCTATACGCGCCTGTTGTCGGATGCGCGGCTGACCCGCGATCTGGTGGGTCACATGCGCCTGTTCGTGTCGGGCAGTGCGCCGCTGCTGGCAGATACGCATACCGAGTTCGAGGCGCGGACGGGGCACCGCATTCTGGAACGGTATGGGATGACGGAGACGAACATGAACACGTCGAACCCCTATGACGGGGATCGGCGGGCGGGGACCGTGGGGATGCCGTTGCCGGGGGTGGAGTTGAAGGTCACCGACCGCGCGAGCGGTGAGGCCGTGCCGCAGGGCGAGGTGGGTCTGATCGAGGTGCGGGGGCCGAATGTGTTCCAGGGCTATTGGAAGATGCCGGAAAAGACCGCTGCCGAATTGCGCGAGGACGGGTTTTTCATCACCGGTGATCTTGGGAAGATCGACGCGGACGGGTATGTGCATATCGTGGGCCGCGACAAGGATCTGATCATCTCGGGCGGCTACAACATTTATCCCAAGGAGATCGAGCTGGTGCTGGATGACCAGCCCGGCGTGCTGGAAAGTGCCGTGATCGGCGTGCCGCACGGTGATTTTGGCGAGACGGTGGTGGGCCTGATCGTGCCGGTGGCGGGTCAGACGCCGGATGTTGACGGGATCAAGGCGGCGGCTGCGGCGTCGCTGGCGCGGTTCAAACATCCGCGTGCGCTGATCGTGGTGGATGAATTGCCGCGCAACACGATGGGCAAGGTGCAGAAAAGCCTGCTGCGCGAGGCGCACAAGGATCTGTTTGTGCCGACCTGACGGGTCTTGCGGTTAGTTAGGCCGCGTCGTGCGCCCCGAACGCTTTCATGTGGGCGGTGAACTTGTTCAGCATGTGCTGTTTCATCAGCGCGCCAAGGCCCTGCGCGTCGCGCGCGTGCAGTTTTTCCATCATCTGTTCGTGTTCTTCGATGGCCTGCGACCAGCGTTCGTCCGACAGGTTCACCATGAAGCGCGCGCGCCTGACGCGGACGGCCAGCATGCGGTGGTGCGCTTCGAGTACGTCGTTTTGCGCCCCTTCGATCAGGGCGTTGTGGATGTCCTGGTTGGCCTGGAAATAGGACTGCCGGTCGCGTGCGGTGTAAGCGGCGATCATGTCGTCGTGCCGCTGGGTGATCCGCGCGATGGCGGTGTCGTCCATGCGGGCGCAGGCCAGTTCGCCTGCCAGTTGTTCGAGGGTCGCGATCAGGGGGAAGGTGTTTTCCAGTTCCTGCCGCGTCACCTCGGTCACGCGGGCGCCGCGGTTGGCCTGCAGTTCGACCAGCCCTTCGGAAGCCAGCACCTTGAGCGCCTCGCGCAGGGGGGTACGGGAGACGCCGAAGGAGGCGCAGAGGTCTTTCTCTGGCACCTTTTCGCCGGGTTTCAGCGCGTCTTCGACCACGAGGTTGCGGAGCCGTTCCACCAGTTCTTCGTGCAGGGTGGGGCGTTTGATGCTTTCGGTCAGGTTCATCTGGCTATCCTACCCATCAAGTGCCTGTTCCAGCAAGCGTGCGACGTGCAGGGGCTTGCGCGCGGTGCCGTCGGTGATCTGGTGGCGGCAGGAGGTGCCGTCGGCCACGATGATCGCGTCCTCGGGGGCCGCTTCGAGCGCCGGGAAGAGGTCGAGCCCGGCCATCTTGAGCGAGACGTCGATGGTGTCGGGGGCGTAGCCGAACGCCCCCGCCATGCCGCAGCAGCTGGTTTCGATCATGTGGACCTGCGCGCCGGGGATCTGGCCGAGGAGGTCGAGCATGGGGGTGACCGCCGCGTGTGCCTTTTGGTGGCAGTGGCCGTGGACGTGGATCGGGCGGTTCAGGGGTTTGAGGGGGAGTGCGGGGGCTGTGATCAGGAACTCCTCGAACGTCTTGGCGGTGTCGGCAAGGGCTTGCGCGTCTGGGCCGGGGCAGAGGGCGAGGAATTCGTCGCGGAAGGTGAGGATGGAGGAGGGTTCGAGCCCGACGACGGGGATGCCGCGTGCGACGGCGTCGCGGGTTGCGTCGATCACGCGCTGTGCTTCGGCGCGGGCCTCGTCCACGCAGCCGGTGGCCAGAAGTGCGCGCCCGCAGTCGAGGTTGGTGCCTGAGCCGTCGCGGGCCACGGCCACGCGCAGTCCGGCGGCGCGCATGACCTTGACGGCGGCGCGCAGGTTTTCGGGCTCGAAATAGCGGTTGAACACGTCGGCGAAGAGCAGGACGTCGGGGTCACTGTCCTGCGCTTCCGCGTCCTGGAACGGGTTGGCGGACCAGACAGGCAGGTCGCGGCGGTGGGACACGCCGGTGAGCCGTTCGGTCAGTTTGCGGACCGCGCCGATCTTGTTGCGCAGGTTCATCAGCCACGCGACCCGTGCGGCACGTGGGGCGTAGCGGGGCAGGTAGGCGACCAGTTTTTCCGCGAAGGTGAGGCCGTTTTCGCGACGGCGCGCGGCGAGCACCTCGATCTTCATGCGGGCCATGTCGACGCCCGTGGGGCATTCGCGCCGACATGCCTTGCACGAGACGCAGTATTTCATCGTGTCGGTCATCGCGTCCGAGGTCAGGCCGCCAGGCATCTGGCCGCTGATGGCAAAGCGCAGCGTGTTGGCGCGTCCGCGCGTGGCGTCGCGTTCGTTGCGGGTGGCGCGGAAGGAGGGGCACATGACGCCGCCCTTGAGCTTGCGGCAAGCGCCGTTGTTGTTGCACATCTCGACCGCGCCCTGAAACCCGCCTGCGGCCCCGGGCCATGCAGACCAGTCGAGCGCGGTGTGGAATTCGGGCACCTCGTAATTGGGGCCGTAGCGAAAGACGCGGCGGTCATCCATGGCGGGGGCATGCACGATCTTGCCGGGGTTCATCAGGCCGGTGGGGTCAAAGCGGGCCTTCACCTCTTCGAACGCCGACACGAGGCGCGGTCCGAACATCTTTTCGTGGAATTCCGAGCGCACGATGCCGTCGCCATGTTCGCCGGAATGCGAGCCCTTGTAGTGTTTGACGAGGTCGAAACATTCCTCGGCGATGGCGCGCATGGTTTTGACGTCCTTGTCCTGTCGCATGTTCAGGACGGGCCGGACGTGCAGGCAGCCGACGGAGGCATGGGCGTACCATGTCCCCTTGGTGCCGTGGCGGGCGAAGATGTCGGTCAGCCCTTGGGTGTATTCCGCGAGGTCTGGGAGGGCGACGGCGCAATCCTCGACGAACGAGATGGGCTTGCCCGCCTCCTTCATCGACATCATCACGTTGAGGCCGGATTTGCGGTATTCGGCGATGGCGTTTTGCAGTGTCTTGTCGGTGACTGGGATGACGCCACCCCAACGCGCATCGGTTTCGGAGAAGGCAAAGCCCAGATCGCCCATGAGCGCGGCCAGTTCGGCGAGCTTGGCCGCATTGGCGGCGGCGTCACCTTCGGCAAATTCCACGAGCAGGAGAGCGGCGGGGTCGCCATCGACGAAAGCGTCGATGGTCTTGGCGAAAAGCGGGATGTCACGCCCAAGGGCGATCATCGTGTCGTCGATGAGTTCAACCGCCTGCGGGTCGAGCGTGACCAGATGCTGTGCGGCGTCCATCGCGGCGTAGAAGGTGGGGAAGTGGCAGATGCCCAGCACCTTTTCGCCGGGCAGGTGGGCAAGGCTGAGGTCCAGTTCGGTGAAATAGGCGAGCGTGCCTTCGGACCCGACAAGCAGGTGGGCCATGTTCACGTCGTTGCCGGTCAGGGCGTCGATGTTGTAGCCGCCGACGCGGCGCTGGACCTTGGGGAAGCGGGCGTCAATCTCTTCCGCCTCGCGCTGGCCAAGGGCGCGCATGTCGCTGACCAGATCGGCATAGGCGCCCGGCGCAAGGTCCGCGCCGTTGAACCGGGCGCGGGTGCCGTCAGGGAGAATCGACGAGATCGCGCGCACGTTGTCGCGCATGATCCCGTAGCGCAGGGATTTGCCACCGGATGAGTTGTTGGCGGCCATGCCGCCCAGAGTGCAGCGTGAGGCGGTGGAGGGATCGACCGGGAACCACAGGCCGTGCGGTTTCAGCGCGCGGTTCAATTCATCGAGGACCACGCCCGGCTGTACCTTGGCCGTCAGTTTTTCGGGGTCGATGTCGATGATCTTGTTCAGGTGGCGGGTGTTGTCGAGCACCACGGCGCGGTTGACGGTTTGGCCGCATTGCGAGGTGCCGCCGCCGCGGGGCAGGACAGGTGTTTCTTCCTCGCGCGCGACCTGCATGACCGCTTCGACATCCGCCTCTGACCGGGGCAGAACGACGGCTTCGGGCACCATTTGGTAGATGGAGGCGTCGGTGGCATAGCGGGCGCGGCTGGCGGGGTCGGCCATGACCTTGCCTTCTGTGGCGGCCTCCAACTTTTTGAAAAGATGCGTGTTTTCGCGCATATCGATGTCTGTAACCTCCCCGTCTTGGCCCATTTTAGCAGGTCCTAAGATTTTGGTTGACTGAATAATGAATTCATAATTACATTTTTTGCAACGTCAAATCGCGCCGGGCAAACCAGCGCATTTCGGGAGGATACTATCCATGCGCCAGGCTGGCCGACATTTCCTGCAAATTCCGGGTCCGAGCGCGGTGCCAGACCGTATCCTGCGGGCGATCAGCGCGCAGACCATTGACCACCGGGGCCCGGATTTTGCCGAGGTGGGCAAGACGGCGCTGGAGGGGATGAAGAGCATCTTCAAGACCGAAAGCCATGTGTTCATCTACCCGTCGTCCGGCACGGGGGCCTGGGAAGCGGCGCTGGTCAACACGCTGAACCGGGGCGACAAGGTGCTGATGTTCGAGACCGGGCATTTCGCGACGCTGTGGAACAAGATGGCCCGCAAGATCGGGATGGAGCCGGAGTTTCTGGAAGGCGACTGGCGCGGCGGGGCCGAGCCGGACCGGATCGAGGCGCGGTTGCGCGAGGACACGGGTCACGAGATCAAGGCCGTCTGTGTGGTGCACAACGAGACGTCGACCGGGTCGGTGTCGAACGTGGCCGAGGTGCGCAAGGCCATTGATGCGGCGGGCCACCCGGCGCTGTTGATGGTCGATACGATTTCCGGCCTTGCCTCCATCGACTTCCGATTTGACGAATGGGGCGTGGATGTCTGTGTGTCCGGCTCGCAAAAGGGTCTGATGCTGCCGCCGGGGTTGAGTTTCAACGCGGTGAGCGCGCGGGCGATGGAGCATTCGAAAACGGTCGAGACCCCGCGCAGTTATTGGGATTGGCAGGACATGGTGGGCCCGAACGAGACGGGGTATTTCCCGTACACGCCCGGCACCAACCTTCTTTACGGCCTGAACGAAGCCATTGCGATGCTGCATGAAGAGGGGCTGGACAACGTCTTTGCCCGCCATGCGCGGCACGGGGCAGCGACGCGGGCGGCCGTGAGGGCCTGGGGGCTTGAGGTGCTGTGCGCGCGGCAGGGCGAGGAATCTGGTGTGCTGACCGCCGTGCTTATGCCGGGGGGGCATTCCGCCGATGGGTTCCGGGCGACGACGCTGAAGCATTATGACATTTCGCTGGGCAATGGACTGTCCAAGGTGGCCGACAAGGTGTTCCGCATCGGGCATCTGGGCGATTTCAATGACCTGATGTTGATGGCGACGCTTTCAGGGGTCGAGATGGGGCTGGCGAAGGCCGGTGTTCCGCATCAGGCGGGCGGCGCGCAGGCCGCGATGGAGCATTTGAAGGACACGACAGATACGCGGGTGGCCGCGGAATAACGCCCCGAAACGGGGCACCAAGGGAGGAAAACCATGAAACTCAAAGCAACCATACTGGCCAGTGTGGCCGCGTTGGCGATGCCTTTGGCAGCGACGGCAGCCGATCTGACATTGCGGTTTGGTCATGTCGGCAACCCCGGCTCGCTGTTCGAGGCGTCAGCGGATGCCTTTGCCGAATGTGCGAACGGCAAGCTGGGCGACCGGGCCGAGGTGCAGACCTTTGGCGCGAGCCAGCTGGGCAAGGACCGCGAGCTGCTGCAGAAGCTGAAGCTGGGGCAGGTCGATTTCTCTCTGCCGTCGTCGGTGATGTCGTCGGTGGCGCCCGAGTTCGGCGTGTTCGAGATGCCCTATATCGTGCAGGACCGCGACCACATGCGCCGCATTCAGTCGGAGTTGGGCGATGTGTTCCAGGAGGCCGCGCAAAGCCAGGGCTACCGGATCATCGGGTATTTCGAGAACGGCTTTCGCCATATCACCAACAACACGCGGCCCATCAATACGCCTGAGGATTTGCAGGGCATCAAGCTGCGCACGCCCAACGGCGAGTGGCGCGTGAAGATGTTCCAGCTGTATGGTGCGAACCCGACGCCGATGGCCTTTTCCGAGGTGTTCACGGCGCTGCAGACCAAGGTGATTGACGGGCAGGAGAACCCCTATGCCCAGATCGCGTCGGCCAAGTTCCAGGAAGTGCAGGAGTATCTGTCGATCACCGGCCATGTCTATACGCCGGGGTATGTTCTGGTGTCCGAGCGGCGCTGGCAGCAACTGCCCGAGGATGTGCGCGCCGATCTTGAAGCGTGCGGGACCGAGACGCAGGATTTCGTCTATGACCATGCTGCGAAGCTGGAAGTTGAACTGCTGAACGTGATCAAGGCCGCTGGCGTGCAGGTGAACGAGGCGGACAATCAGGCGTTCATCGAAGCATCGACCGCGATCTACGATGAGTTTGCGAGCACCGTGGATGGCGGCGCGGACCTGATCGAGCGTATCCAGAACCTCGCCTCGGGGTCCTGACCCGAGACCGGGCAAGGGGCCGGTGCCGGTCCCTTGCCTGCTTTGGGGTACACTTAAATGACATCGTCTTCTGACTTCTCCGGGCGTGGCGCCCGGCAAGGACCTCTCATGCTCAAAGCCCTGCAGACATTCTTTGAGGTTATCCTCGAATATTTCGTGATCGTGTTGATGGTGATCCTGACCACGATCGTGGTGGTTGCCGTGACCTATCGGCTGCTGGGATCGAGCCTGGCCTGGTATGACGAGGTGGCGGCGATCATGCTGGCGTGGATCACCTATTACGGGTCGGCGCTGGCCGTTTTGCGGCGGCGCCATATCGGGTTCGACAGTGTGTTGTTGTCCATCGGGATGCCGTGGCGCATGTGGGCGGTGGCGCTGGCCGAGTTGATCACGGCGGGCTTTTTCGTCCTCCTGGCCTGGGCCGGCTACACGGTGATGACCATCCTGGGAGGCATGTCGCTGGTGTCGCTGACCTGGGTACCGGTCAGCTTTGCGCAATCCGTGATCCCCATCGGCGCCGTCCTGTTCCTGATCTGTCAGGCGCTGAGCTTGCCGGACTACTGGCGCCAGACAGCCTCGGGCGTGTCACTGGAACATGCCGAGATCGAGGAAGAGGTGGAAACCGAGATGAAGAAAGCGGGGAACGCCTGATGCTGATGCTGGTAATTTTCATCGCGATGGTGGCGATGATCTGTCTGAACGTGCCCATCGGCGTGGCGCTGGCCGTGTCGGCCATTGGCGGGCTTTTGGCGCTGGAGGGCACCGGGTCGCTGGTGAACGTCGCACTTGATATGTATGGCGGCGCGACCAAGTTTTCGCTGATCGCCATCCCGATGTTCGTGCTGGCCGGTGCCATCATGAACGCAGGCGGGATCACCGACCGGCTGATCAATTTCGTGGCCGCCCTGATCGGGTTCATCCGCGGCGGGCTGGCCCATGTGAACATTGGCGTGTCGTTGTTTTTTGCCGAGATTTCGGGGTCCGCCGTTGCGGACGTGGCAGCCATGGGGTCGGTGATGATCCCGCAGATGAAAAAGCGCGGCTATTCCGGGGCATTTTCGGCGGCTGTCACGTCGTCGTCGGCCTCGCTCGCCATCATCATTCCGCCGTCCATTCCTATGATCCTTTATGCGACATCCGCCAATGTGTCTGTGGAACAGCTGTTCGTCGCCGGGGTCATTCCGGGCCTGATGGGGGCCGCCGGGTTGATGGGCGTCGCCTATTACTTTGCGGTGCGATATGACCTGCCGCGGGAAGAGGCGTTTTCGGGTCGGGTGCTTTGGCGCGCCTTTGTCGATGCGTTGCCCACATTCACCCTGCCGGTGATCATCCTCGGCGGTATCTTTGGCGGCTATGTCACAGCGACCGAGGCTGCGGGTTTGGCTGTGCTGGCCGCTATCGCGATCAGCCTGTGGTATCGTCAGGTGGATTTGCGCCACCTGCAACGCTCGATGCTGGATGGCGGGATGCAGACGGCTGTCGTGATGCTGCTGGTCGCGGCGTCGGTGGTGATGGGCGGGTTTCTGACCCGCGCGCAATATCCGCAGGAACTGGCGGGGGCGATCCTGAGCCTGACCGACAACAAGTGGGTTGTGCTGCTGATCCTGAACTTTTTCTTCCTGGTAATCGGGTTCTTTTTGCACTCGGCGGCGGCGATCATCCTTGTGGTCCCGATTGTCATCCCGCTGATCGACGCGGTGGGGATCAACCCGATCCACTTTGGTCTGGTGGTGACGCTTAATCTGGCCATCGGGCAGCAGACGCCGCCCGTGGCGAGCGTTCTGATCACGGCCTGTGCGGTGGCGCGGGCGAATATCTGGGACGTGACCAAGGTGAACATCTACTTCATCGCGGTGCTTCTGACCGTGCTGCTGATGTGCACCTATATCCCGGCGATCCCGCTGTTCCTGGTCGACTACTTCTATAACTGACCTCCCATGGGCTGCCCGGTCTTGGATCGGGCGGCCCGATGACTTCCCAAAGGACTGAACATGGACCTTGATCTTGCCAACGCGCTGATCGCGGCGGCGCTTGAGCATCGGCGCGCGCACAACATGAAACCGCTGACCATCGCGGTCATTGATGCCGGCGGGCATCTGGTGGCGCTTCAGCGCGAGGATGGCACCAGCAACCTGCGGGCCGAGATTGCGCAGGGCAAGGCCAAGGGGGCTGTGGCCATGGGTCTGGGGTCGCGCGCGCTGTTCAATCGGGCGCAGGAGCAGCCGTACTTTATTGACGCGATGAATGCGCTGAATGGCGGCAGCCTGGTGCCGGTGCCGGGCGGTGTGCTGATCAGGCGGGATGGGGCGTTGATCGGTGGGATCGGCATCACGGGCGACAGTTCGGACAATGACGAAGCCTGTGCCGTGGCTGCCATCGAGGGGCAGGGGTTGGTTGCTGATACCGGCGGCTAGGCCGTCATCGCGCGGGCGACGTCGATCATGCGCGCGGAAAAGCCCCATTCGTTGTCGTACCAGCCGAGGAGGCGCAGTTGGTGTGTGCCGATCCATTGGGTTTCGGGCAGGGCGACGATGAGAGATTCCGGTCGTGCGCGCAGGTCGGAGGAGACGCAGGGGTCATGGGTGACGCCGATGACCGGGTTATCCTTGAGGCACGCTTCGAGCGTTGCGGTTGAGTCTTCGGTCGGTGCGGCGCGCAGCTGCAGGACGGCGTCCACCGATGACACGCTGATGCAGGGCACGCGGACGGCGGACACGCTGAGCCGCCCGTCCATGTCCGGCAGGATCCGTGCGATCTGATTTGCTGCACTTGTTGTCGTCGGCACCATGGACACCGCCGCCGCGCGGCTGCGTTCAAAGCTGGGGCCGGGCGCGTCCACCGTGGGCTGGCTGCCGGTGTAGCAGTGGATGGTGGTGATGTGCCCGTGTGTGATGCCGAATGCGTTGTCCAGTGTCCTGAGCAAGGGTGCTATTGCGTTGGTGGTGCAGGAGGCGTTGGAGACGATACGGGCGTCGGTCAGTGCATCTGCGTTGGCGCCCAGCACGACCGTCTGGTCGGCCGCGTCCGAGGGGCCGGAGATCAGGACGCGGTACGCGCCTGCGGTAAGGCCGCGTTCGGCGACATCCCGGCTGCCCGCCTTGCCGGTGCATTCCATCACGATGTCCACGCCGCTGAGGTCGAGCGTGGAGAGGTCAGGCGTATGGGTGAAGGGGAGGTGCCGTCCGTTGACGTTGAGGGCGCCGTCCGTGGTCGTCACCTCGCCCGGAAATGGCCCGTAGACGGAATCGTACCGGAAGAGGTAGGCGCAGATGTCCAGCGGCGCGATGTCGTTGATGCCGACGATGTGCACGTCGGGATGTGTGGACAGCACCTGGCGCAGCACCGTGCGGCCGATGCGGCCGAACCCGTTGATAAAGATCTTCACTGTCCTGGCCTTTTCGCTCGCGTCAGAAGTCGACGTGGATCGCGATACCCTTTTTCTGAGCAAGGTCAACAACGCGGGCGGCGACGGCAAGGTCCTGGAGCCCGACGCCGGTGCCGTCGAAGAGCGTGATGTCGGTGTCGCTGGTCCGCCCCGGATGCGCGCCGTTGATGACGGCGCCGATCTGGTGGATGTCACTTTCCGCGATAAGGCCGGCGGCGATGGCGTGCTGCGCTTCGCCGATGGAGATGGACTGCGCTACCTCGTCGGTGAAGACGGTGGCGCGGGCCAGCAGGGCGGCCTCGACCTCTTGCTTGCCCTTGGTGTCGGTGCCCATGCAGGCGATGTGGGTGCCGGGGCTGACGTGATCGGCCATGAGCGACGGGGCGAAGGCGGAGGTGATCGAGATGATGACATCGGCCTCTGCCATGCCGGGCAAGTCGACCGCTTCGAAGGGGAGGCCCGCGTCTTCTGCGACCTTTGCGATATTGGGCAGCATGTCGGGGTGGTAGTTCCAGCCGATGACCCGGTCGAAGGCGCGCTGTTCGAGGGCGGCACGCAGCTGGAACGTGGCCTGATGGCCCGCGCCGATCATGCCGAGGACTTTGGCGTCAGGGCGGGCGAGGTGCTTGATCGAGACCGAGGAGGCGGCGGCCGTGCGCAGGGCCGTCAGCAGGTTGCCCCCCACCATGGCGGCGGGTTTGCCGGTGTCCGGGTCGAAGAGGAACACGGTGGACTGGTGGTTGATCAGATCCCGCTTTTCGAGGTTGTGGGGCCAGTAGCCGCCTGCCTTGAGGCCCAGCGTGGCGCCTGCGCGGTCAAAGCCGCCCTTGAAACCGTAAAGCGCATCCTCGTGCCCGATGGCTTCGCGCACGACGGGGAAGTTGTAGGCGTCATCGGATGCCATCGCGGCAAAGACCTGTTCCACCGCGTCGAAGGCGGCGTCGCGGGTCATCAGGTCGGCGATGTCTTTTTCGGGCACAATCAGCATGTCGGTCAGTCCATTGGGAAGAAATGGGGGCAGGTCACGCCCGCCCCCGGTAGGTGTGGCCCGGTGACGGGCCATTGGGAGTATGAAGTGGTCGCGCTCAGAAAGCTTTGCCACGCGCCGAGATGGGCCAGAGGGTTTCGACCTTGCCGTCGCGCACGCCCACGTACCAGTCGTGGACATTGGCGGTGGGGTCGCAGTGGCCGGGGACGAGGTGCAGCTTGTCGCCCACCTTCAGCACGGCATCTGGATCTGCGACGACGCCGTGTTCGTCGGAGCATTTGACGTATTCCACGTCCGTCCGCCCAAAGATCACCGGCAGGCCGCTGTCGACCGATTGCGCCTTGAGGCCCGCATCGACGATGGCCTTGTCGGCCTTTGCGTGGCTCATCACCTGGGTGAGGATGAAGAAGGCGTTTTCCCATTCGCCCCGGTCGATGCGGTTGCCGTCTTTGTCGAGGATGCGGCCATAGTCGGCGTCCATGAAGGCGTAAGAGCCGCATTGGAGTTCGTTATACACGCCCGAATTGCTTTCGAAGTAGTAGGAGCCGGTGCCGCCACCGCCGACGATGTCACACTCAAGCCCCTTGGCTTTCAGTCCATCGACAGCGTCGCACACCATGGCGATGGCGATGTCGATCTTGGCCTTGCGGTCTTCGTAGCTGTCCATGTGCTGCATGGCGCCTTGGTACGCCTGAATGCCCGCGAATTTCAGGCCGGGGGCGGCGTCGATTGCGGAGGCGATGTCGACCACGGAGTCCGTAGTCGTCACACCGCAGCGGCCCGCGCCGCAGTCAATCTCGACCAGGCATTCGACGGTGGTGCCGTGTTTCTGGGCGGCGGCGGACAGGTCGGCCACGTTGTCGATGTCATCGACGCAGCAGATGGTGCGCGCGCCCAGTTTGGGCATACGGGCCAGTCGGTCAATCTTGGCCGGGTCGCGGACCTGGTTGGAGACGAGGACGTCTTTGATCCCGCCGCGGGCGAACACTTCGGCCTCGGACACCTTTTGGCAGCAGACGCCGCAGGCGCCGCCCAGTTCGACCTGCAGCTGCGCCACATCGACTGATTTGTGCATCTTGCCGTGCACACGGTGGCGCATCCCGTGTGCCGCTGCATAGTCGCCCATCTTCTTGATGTTGCGTTCCAGAGCGCCCAAGTCGAGGACAAGCGCCGGTGTTTGAATGTCGGCGGCGTCCATGCCGGGTTGGGCGGGCACGTCAAAGCCCACTTCGAGGGTGTTGAGGTTGACAGGTGCATTCATTGGTCAGTCTCCCTTGATCCAAGGCAGCGTATCGAGATCGACATTGCCGCCGGTGATGATGACGCCCACGCGCTTGCCCGCGAAGCGTTCCTTGTTTTTCAGGATAATGGCGAGGGGCACCGCGCAGGATGGCTCCATCACCACGCGCAGGTGTTTCCACGTCAGTTTCATGGCGTCGATGATTTCATCCTCGGATGCGGTGAAAATGTCAGTGACGTGGTTCGATACGAAGTGCCAGGTCAGTTCCTTGAGCGGGACGAGCAGACCGTCGGCAATGGTCTTGGGCGCGTCGTCGGCGATGATGTGCCCGGCCTTGAAGCTGCGGTAGGCGTCGTCGGCCTGTTCGGGTTCAGCGGCGATGATCTCCACCTCTGGCGCAAGGGTGGACAGCGTCAGGCATGTGCCCGAGATCATGCCGCCCCCGCCGATGGGTGCCACCATCATGTCGAGCCCGTCGGTCTGTTCCATGAATTCGCGCGAACAGGTGCCCTGGCCCGCGATCACGCGCGGGTCGTTATAGGGGTGGACAAAATCGCCGCCCGTTTCGGCCTGGACCTTGGCAAATGTTTCTTCGCGCGATGTGGTCGAGGGTTCGCATTCCGTGATCTGCCCGCCGTAGCGGCGCACGGTGTCCTTCTTGGCTTGCGGGGCCGTGCGCGGCATCACGACGTTGCAGGGGATGCCCCTGCGCATGGCGGCGTAGCTGAGGCACGAGGCATGGTTCCCGGATGAGTGCGTGGCGACGCCCTTGGCAGCCTGCGCGTCATCGAGGCCGAAGACGGCGTTGGTCGCCCCCCGCACCTTGAACGCGCCGGGTTCCTGAAAGTTCTCGCATTTGAAGAACAGTTGCGCGCCGGTGAGTTCGTTCAGGTAGTCGGACGTGCGCACCGGGGTGCGGCGGATATGGGGCGCGATGCGCTCATGCGCGTCGAGCATGTCCTGATAGGTCGGAATGATCATGTCGGTCATATCCTTCATCACGCGGCATCCTTCTGTACGTTGGCAGCACCGTGCGCGCGGTAGACGTCTTGCGCGGCGGCAACGCCTGACCCGAGGGTGATGTCGAGGCCGTGATCGGCCATGCACATCTCTGCCGTGGCGATACCGGACAGTGCCATTACGTCGGTCAGGCTGCCCAGGTGGCCGATGCGGAACACCTTGCCCGCGACCTCGCCCAGACCGCCGCCAAAGGCCACGCCATAGGTGGTTGCGGCATGGCTGACGATGCGGCTGGCGTCGAAACCCGCAGGGGTGCGGATGGCGCTGACCGTATCCGAATAGAGATCGGGAGAGGCGGCGCAGAGTTCAAGGCCCCAGGCCGAAACCGCGGCGCGCACGCCCGAAGCGATCCGGTGATGCCGGGCAAAGACGGTGTCGAGCCCCTCGCTCAGCAGCATGGTGCAGGCGTGGCTGAGCCCGTTCATCAGGCCCACGGCGGGCGTGTAGGGGTAGGCACCAGCGGCGTAGCCATCGGCCATGTCGCGGATGTCGAAGAAGGTGCGCGGCAGTTGTGCCGAGGGTTGGGCGGCCATGGCCTTGGCGCTGAAGCCCACGATGGCGAGGCCCGCAGGCAGCATGAACCCCTTTTGCGATCCCGTCACGGCAACGTCGACGCCCCAGTCGTCAAACTGGAAGTCGATGGAACCGATGGAGGAGACGCCATCGACGAAAAGCATTGCGGGGTGGTCCGAGCCGTCCATCGCAGCGCGGACGGCTGCGATGTCGGAGGTGACGCCGGTGGCGGTTTCGTTGTGTGTGGCCAGGACCGCCTTGATTTCGTGGGATGTGTCGGCGGCGAGGATTTCCGCAAATTGGTCGTGCGGGATGCCCTGGCCCCACGGTGTTTCGACCACGCGCACGGTCAGGCCAAGACGTTGGCACATGTCTATCCAGCGGTGCGAAAACATCCCGTTGCGCGCGGCCAGCACGGTGTCACCGGGGCTGAGCGTGTTGGTCAGGGCCGTTTCCCAACCGCCCGTGCCGGTCGCGGGGAAGATGAACACCTCTGCCGTGGCGGATTTCAGCACCTGGCGCACGCCGTCACGGGCCGCGTTCAGGATGCCGCCAAACAGGGGCGAGCGGTGGTCGATGGTTGGCATGTCGCAGGATTTGCGCAGGCTTTCGGGAATGTTCGTCGGTCCCGGAATGAAAACGGGGTTTTGAAAACTCATGACGTTCTCCTCTCTGCTGATCCTTTGTACGGCAGGGCGGCGGTACATGAAATTTTTGCATGAAATTTGTGCGGGGCCGTATCAGCGCGGGAAAGTGACGTGCTTTCAGCGGCTTGTATTTTTCATATTACGAAATATATTTTCAGAAAGCCTGGAGGGTTGCATGTCGGATCTTCAAAACGCCCAAGAATCCCCCCGTCGCGCCCGTGGGCGGCCGCGAGGATGGGACGACAAGACAGAGCAGAACACCATCAAGTCGCTCGACCGGGCGATGGAGATTTTTGAGTATCTGAGCACGGATCAGGGCAAGACGCTGTCGCAACTGGCCTCCGAGCTGAATCAGTCACCGGCGACGGTCTACCGCGTGCTGATCACATTGGAAGCGCGCGGGCTGGTCGAGTTCGATGCCGAAGAACAGCGGTGGTATATCGGCGCGCGGGCCTTTGTGATCGGGGCGCGATTTTTGCGACGGACCAGTCTGGTGGATCGGGCGCGGCCCATTCTGCGGGCCCTGATGGAGCGGACGGGCGAGACCGCGAACCTCGGGATCGAGAAGGGCGGTATGGTGCTGTTTCTGAACCAGGTGGAAACGCATGAAAGCATTCGCGCCTTCTTTCCGCCTGGCACGTTGTCGGACATGCACGCCTCGGGCATCGGCAAGGCGCTTTTGGCGTTCATGGATGAGGACCGGTTTGGCCGCTGGTTGCGCGGGCGCAGCTTTGAAACTTTTACCGCACACACGCTCGTTGCGCCTGACGCGCTGGTGCAGGAGCTGCACCGGACCCGGGTGCGGGGATATGCCATTGATGCCGAGGAGAAGAACCTGGGCATGCGCTGCATCGCGGCGCCGGTCTTTGACATGTATGGTGAGGCGGTGGCCGGGATTTCGGTGTCCGGGCCCGCAACGCGCATGGGGTCGGACGTGACCGACCGTATCAGCCGGTCGGTCGTCGACGCCGCAAGCGAGCTGACGCGCGCCGTCGGAGGTGCAGACCGTCACGCCGTCGGGTGACTGTCTCGGCGCCCCCGATGTCCCAAGCCGGGCCAGCTATCGCCGCGCCCAGAGACGGCGCCAGAACGACGGCTTTTCATTGTCCAGAGGTGCCACGCTGTCCAGATCACCGGACAGGAAGGCATCAAGGATGTCGGTCCGCATCTCGATACTGGTATGTTTCTGTCCGGCACTGCCCTGCTGCATCTTTGCCATGTGCGGGTGAATGCCGATCTGCCGCAGTGGCCCGGCCCAACCGCCCCAGTTGTGCGAAAACTGCTGCATGAAGACGAGGATCCGCGTCTCGGGCCGCGCGAAAATGAGCATGTTGAGCGCAGAGCCGATGGGCGCCACGATGGTCTTGGCGCTGCGGATGGTGGCGATCTGCTCGGCAAAGCTCTGTTTTTCGAGAAACACCGGGTGAATGCCACGCTGCGCCAGGGCATCGACAAAGCTGTCCTCGTTCTTGGGCTTGGCCCAGGTGCTGTTTTGCCGGCTGAGGTAAATGTCTGCATGCGGCGCCGTTTCGGAGCCATCAAAACGGGCAAGCACGCGGTCGCGCAGGAATTGCATCGCAGGCCCTGACCATGACGCCTGATGTTCGTACGGCACCTTGTGACCGGCGCGCAGATCGAACGGGTAGAATGTGATGGTGGGCGCCACATACAGTGTTTTGATGCGCACAGCCTCGGTCCGGCCCACGGTGATCACCGGGTTGTCGCAGATGGCGGACAGGAAATCGGCATGGGTCTTTGGCATGTCATCGTTGATCAGGATCGGCAGCGCGTCAAAGTCAGAAAGCGCGCAGAAGTGGCGTAGGCGCGGTAGGTATTCGCTGAACCAATGCCCGAAGTGGTTGGAGGCCGAGCCGCTGAGATTGATGGCGCAGGGGATGTCGCGCTGGATGTCCGGCACTTCGTACACCGCATCGTTCCCTAGCCTTGTGCGCACGAATTCATCGGCGCGCAGGTTGACCTCTGACGCATAGCGCGCATCGGCATAGCTGTCGGAAATGATGGCCCCGCCATCAGTGAAAACGGCCCCGGACTGCCCGGACACAATGGCGTTGAACAGGCTCGCAACATATCCGGAATAGCCTGGGATGACGTCAAATTCGTCCGTGTTGGCCCACAAAGGGCCAGTGAGGCGGGCGAATTGCACATCGTCAGGCGGCGATTGCAGTGCGAACTGCCCCAAGCCAGCGCCGACAGCATCCTGCACGGACATAATCTTGCCCAGCCGGTATGTCGGCTGCTTAATCCCGTCCAGCAAAGCGCGCAAAGCGGGCTCGTCCAGTTCGGGCCCGTCTGCAAGCGCGGTGAGGATCGCATGATCGACCGGGAACACGCCCTCGGTCTGCTCCAGCCGCGTTACGAGTTGCGCGGCAAGGCTGGCCCGCTGCTCGCTGGCGTCCATGCGCGTCAGGCAGTCCATTGCCGCGCCCAACAGCCTCTGTAATGCGTCCGGGGTTTGATCGGAGGGCCAGTCGTCCAAGCAGTCAATTGCAATCTTTAGTGCCTCGACCGGTCGTCCGGCATTGTTATGCGCGTTGATCGCATAAACCATTGTGTCGATGTCACGGGGCGCAAGGCGCAAGGCGGCGTCAAAGAACTCTGCGGCGGCGTTGAAACTCTGCAGATGATAGTGGCAATATCCGCTGATATACGCGCCAAGGTGCCTTGTCTTCGTGTTGACACGTTGCCTGCGGCAGGCGTCAAGCGCGCCGGAATAGTCGCCTGCAAATGCGCGCTGTGCGATGTCTTCAAGTGTCATTGCCGGCCTGCGTGATTTGGATTGCGGGTCCGCGGCGGGGTGGCCGCCACCCTATGTGCCCATCCCAGGCTCGCATACGAGGTAAATGCTGGAACACAGATCGGGATAGCGCTGCCCCAGCGCATAGCAGCCGTCGAGGTATTCCGGTGAGATGATGTCGGTGTTCATCAACCGGTCCCACTGGAAGTTTGCCAGCGCCTTGAAGAAGATCCCGGACCGGTGCACGACATCAAGGCCAGCGGCACTTGCGTCACGCTCAAGCGTGTCGAGGCTGTAGGTGATCCTATGTCCGTGTTCCGCTTCGGCGGGTGTGATGGCTGCGTTGTGGGTGATCAGGCCCATGGCCACGGCGATCTGGCGGGACGGGGCGTTGGCGTTGGGGCAGGCCAGGAACAACCGGCCGCCCGGTGCCAGCCATTCGTCGTTGACGCGCTTCAGAACACCCACCGGATCGTCGAGATGTTCCAGCACATGGGTCAGAATAATGTTGTCATATCGCTTGGGCAGGTCGACGTCTTCGAACAGGGCCTGATGATAGCTGATCGTGTCGGGCAGGGCGGCCTTTGCAATTTCAATTGCTTCGGCTGAGGCCTCGACGCAGGTGATGTCCGAAAAGTCCCGGACCAGACGCTTGGTAAAATCGCCCTTGAAGCTGCCAAGCTCCAGGCACGCGCCGGGGCGGTAGAAGCTGCTGAACGCCTTGACCATGTACCCGTGCATGACGTCAAAGTCGAAATCATAGGCGTATTTGCGGTCTGCGTTGTCCTTGAACTCTGCGTCGTAGTCGCGTGTCTGGCTCATTTGTCCCCCCGATCTGAAGTGTTGGCCCCTTTGGGGACCTGCAGCGGTTCCAAGCCGGGTATAGCAAAGCGCGGAAGGTTGGAACCGTTTTACAGCTTCAACTCGAACAAGTCTGTTGATCCCGCGACCGGTGCGGGCCGAAATCCGTGCTTTGCATAAAGGCGCCGCGCGGCACTGGCATGTGCGTCAACTTCCAGTGCTATGCTGTCGAAGCCGCGGGATGTCGCATGCACGATGGCGGCGCTGAGCAGCGTATCGGCAATGCCGCGCCCGCGATGGTCGGTCCGTACGCTGACGTTTGTAATGAAGGCGGGGCGTCCCGGCGGGGTGATGCAATAGATCGCGACCAGCCCCGCCAATGTGCCCGCCGCCCAATGCTCGAACCGTTCGGCGCGATTGCAGATGCGGGTGGCGTAGTCGGCGATGTCCTGGCGGTCGGACAGCGGCGGGGAAAAATCCTGATCGCAGGCGGTCAGGAGCGCTGCGACCTGTGCTGTGTTCGCGGTGTTGCGCGTGACGTCCACACGCGCCGTCATGGGGACAGGCGCGCCAGGCCAAAGCCGTCTTTCCCGAACGCGTTGCCGTTGTAGAGGAGGTACAGTGCGCCCTGATGCACAAAGATGTGCGGGTAGCATTGCATGTCGGCGTCCCACGCGCCCGGCGTGCCTGTCAGCCCGAGCGCTGCGTCATCCCGGTCCCAAGTGACCGCGTCCTCCGATCGCGCATAGCCCAGCCGGTAGCCTTTGGTCGGGTCCGTGCGGAAGCCGTGGATGTGTCGATAGCAAAAGACCATGTGATAGTGCCCATCGAAATAGGCCACGCTGGGCAGCGCCTGGCATTCGTTGCGCCCCAGTACATCCGGCAGGATCGTTTCGCCGGAGGTGCGCTGCCAGTTTTGGCCATCATCGGACCAGGCTTGCGCGATCTTGTAGACGCGGTCTGGGGCGGCCTCTTCAGTCTCGCGTTCCCAGCGTTGGCCAAAGATGTACCACATGCGGAACTGGTCGCCGATCTGGCGGACAAAGCCGTCGCCCACCAGAAACGGTTCATGCAGGCTTGCGCTCAGCACCGGCCCCGTGCCGACGCGTTGGAACGTGCGACCTCCATCACGGCTTTTGACCAGACCGATGGCGGTGTCTACGGATACCGACACCCGGCGGGTCCAGCCGGTGGTGTATCCCCACACCTCATCCCTGACCTGAACGGGGTTCAATGGAAAAACACCATGCTCGTCAAATGCGCCCAGGGGGCCGCGTGCCAGCACCTCGTGCCGCGCGACATCGACAAGTGTTGTCAGATCATCCGCGACATCGGCATAGGAGACGTGGCTGATGAACTTGCCGCTGTTCCCATCCGCAGAACGGGTCGAGAAGTAGATACGTACGCCCCCGCCCGGCAAGGCGAGCGTCTGCGGCGATTGCGCAAACAGCCCTGGGCCGTGCATCAGCTCGTGTGCGCCGGGATCAAATAGCTTGCCAAGCTTCTCTACCATCATGGGCGTGCCTCAAGCCGTGCAAGTCCGAACCCTTCGCGGCCGACACCATTGCCGAGATAGGCCATGTAGGTGATGCCATCGACGGAAAAAACGTGGGGGTAGGATACCATTTCGCTGTCCCAACCCTCGTCCGACGGGTGCATCCCCGCCAGCGCATCGTCCCGGTGCCACGTGATCATGTCGTCGCTGTGGGCGTATCCGATGCGATACCCGCGGGCATGTCCGCGGTAGTCGGTGGAGTAACGGTAGCAAAAGAACATGTGATATCGTCCGTCGTGGAAGTGCACATCGGGGCTTGCCTGTGCTTCATCCTCTTCGACGGCCGTGTCGATCAGGTGTGCGCCATGCTTGTGCCAGGTCCGCCCGTCCTCGGACCACGCCATGCGAATGCGGTAGACGGGTTCGGCCCGCCCCGCGTGCATCAGCCATTTCGTGCCCGCGATGTAGAACAGATAGTACACGTCTCCAAATCGGCGCAGCTTTGGACCGCTCATCACAAAGGGTTCGTCCGGTGACAGGCCGATGATCGGACCGGAACCCAGTTTTTCAAACCGGGTGCCGCCGTCCGTACTGAGTGCGGCGCCAATGGCCACATCAAAGGGCACACTTTCGCATCGCGTCCATCCCGCATAGCAGGCCAGGACGCCCTCATCGGTGTCGACTGCCGAAAACGGATAGGTTCCGAATTCGTCGAAGGTCCCCGTCTCGCCCAGCTCAAGAACCGGCGCGTCCGCGACGCGGATCACGCGGGTCAGATTGCGACGATCCAGATCGACCCAGGCGGAGTAGCTTTTGAACTGCCCGTTTGCGTCCGGGGCTGGCCGGGTCGAGAAGTAAACCCGCACGTGATCGTCGCGGATCAGCGTTGCAGGTGCCTGCGCAAAGGACGCCATCCAGTCGCGGCCCGGATGATCGACAGGGTCGAACACCTTGCCCAGCTTGGTCCAGACAAATCCGT
Source organism: Tateyamaria omphalii (assembly GCF_001969365.1). Classification (NCBI taxonomy): domain Bacteria; kingdom Pseudomonadati; phylum Pseudomonadota; class Alphaproteobacteria; order Rhodobacterales; family Roseobacteraceae; genus Tateyamaria; species Tateyamaria omphalii. The sequence goes on from NZ_CP019313.1 coordinate 21,512, forward strand.
CACTCATCTTTTGGCGCCACCATTTCGTAGCAATCGGTGATCAGGCTGCGTGCCGCATCCACTGAATTGAACATTATGATGTCGAGGATCGACAGATCCGGCACAAAGGGGTGCCCAAACTGTTCATATTCAATCGACGTCCGCCGCATGAAGTGCAGATCCATGCCGCGCGCCCGAAAAGCGGATGCCTGATAAAGGTCGAGACCGCCAATCGGGTTGACGTAGCTGGTTGCTGAGACAGCCTCGCAAATCGCCAGAACCCGGTCCTGTCCTTTCAGTCCTGTCGTGTCGCCAAGGGACGAGGACACAACGATGGGCGTATCCAGGCCCAGATAGGTGCAGACCCGCGTGACGCTGTGGTGAATGAAGGTGAACAGATTGCGTTCGGGATATCCTAGGATCTCTTCGACCACCGGCATGGCATTGGCGAATTGAGGCGCCTTGCGATACGCGTTTGCAATCTGCGCCATCAGCTTTTTGGGGTCATATGCATCGGCGATGTCGCGGTCACGGACATCAAGGTAATCGGAATCCTTGCGCAGCGGCAGGGTGAACATCACCGCTGCGCCATTGCGCAGGAACCGGTTGCGATTGATCCACCCTTTCTTGCTGAACTGGATATCGTCATAGACGACAAACGTGTCTGCATGCGCAATCAGCTGGAAATAGCCAATATAGGGCAGAAGATAGGGCTGCATGATCGCTGCGCGCATGGCAATACGCGCTATGTGCCGGAGGCGGCTGCATCATGCAGCAGCGCGATGATGCGGGTCAGCGATGCCTGGTCGAGGCCGGGATAGATCGGCAGACACAGGATTTCATCTGCCGCGCGTGCCGCATGAGGCAGCAGCGTCTTGTCCGCTGTCGGCAGCGCGCTGTACATCGGGAATTCCGGGATGAGCGGATAGAAATAGCGCCGGGGGTGCACCCCTCGTTCTTTCATGTAGTGATACAGTGCATCGCGCGAAATCGGAAATTCGGGGCCGACGCGGATGGGGAAGTAGGCGTAGTTCGCCCGTATCTGTCCGCTGTCTTCCACGCAATGAATACCCGGCAGGTCAGCCAGCCGTTCGCGGTACTGGCGGTCAATCTCTGCCCGTTGCGCGATTGCCGCATCAATATGGTTGAGCTGGAGCAAGCCCATGGCTGCGTTGATCTCGCTCATCTTGCCGTTGATGCCGGTTTCGATCACCACTGTCTCGCCCTCGTGGCCGAAGTTTTTCAGCTGGTCGACATAGCGCTTCATTTCTGGTGTCTTGCATACGACGGCCCCGCCTTCGAAGGTGTTGAACACCTTGGTTGCGTGAAAGCTGAGCACTGACAGGTCGCCATGGGTCAGGACCGACCCGCAATGACATTCGACCCCAAAGGCGTGAGCGGCATCATACACGACCGGAATGCCGTGTTCCGCACCGATGGCGTCGATCGCATCAACATCGGCCGGATGCCCATAGCAGTGGACGGGCAAAATGGCCGCGGTGTCCTTTGTGATGGCCGAATTGACCTGCGCGGGGTCGAGGTTCAGACTGACTGGATCCACATCCACAAAGACCGGGGTGCACTCGGTCCAGAGAATGGCATGTGACGTCGCAACGAAGGAAAAGGGGGTCGTGATGACCTCACCCTTGATCCCAAGTGCGCGCAGTGCGGTCACAAGCGCGATGGTTCCGTTGTTGAACAGCGAGATATACGGCACCTTGAGGTAGTCGCACAGCGCTTGTTCCAGCTGCTGGTGATAGGGGCCGCTGTTTGTCAGGTGCCCGCTTTCCCAAATCTTGTTAAGCAGCCCCTGAAATTCTTCCAGTGGCGGCAGATGCGGGCGGGTGACGTAGATGTCTTGTGACATGAAGGGTTTGTGCCGACTGCTCTTTTTCCTGTGCGTCAGGATACCTACTGCGCAGCGTGAATTTTCACAATGGCTCTCTCCAGCAGCCGACGGGGCTGTCGTGCGAAACTGCGGGATGGAGAAACAGGTGTTCCATTTCCATCTGTGGACTTGTGCCTGTCCATCATCAGTTATCGGCCATCTGCTTGAGGCCTTGCTGGACCGGGTCGGTGCCGACGCGGAGCCCGAAGAGTTCGAGCATCAGGAATGGACCCATCCGTGTCCCAGTATTTAAGCCGGGAGACAGAGAACACGTTGGACACCTGATACCCCTGACCGTCCGAAGCAAGGCCCTTTCAGCTGTCAGGCGGCCTGGCTTGCGGCCAGAAACTCGGAATAGTCGCGATAGTAGTCCGCTTCATCGTAGAAGTGAGACGCGAGAACCATACACACGGCGCCCTGGCTGAAGTTGTCCATTTCGCGCCACACCATGTTCTTGATGTAGAGACCCTTTCTGGGGTTGCGCAGCCAGACATCCGCTTGCGTCGTGCCGTCGTCGATCTTCATGCGAAAGCTTCCTGACAGAGCGAAGATAACCTGTTCAAGCTCGCGGTGCGCGTGCCCGCCACGCTCGGAATCCACGGGGACATTGTAAAGGTAGTATACCCGCCGAATATCAAACGGAACGTGGCGGCCCCCTTCCATGAAGGTCAGATCACCGCGCGGATCAGAGACGATCGGCAGGTCGATCATGCGGGCGTTTCCGTTGAAGTGGGGGATGTCTTCGTTCATGTCGATGTCGTCTCAGGTTTGGTTTCTGTTGCCAAGGCTGGTGTCTGGTGCCTCCGCGTCCGCGGGGACTTCTTTCATACCGTGTGTGGCAGGATTTGAAACGTGTTTCTCGCGCTGCGCGGAGTTTGGCATACGAGCTGTATCACCGGCTTTTGCGCCGGGCCATCAGGGCAGACAGTCGGGCAAGTCGCAAAAACCATGCGTGCGATCGAACGGCACGTTGGTACACTGACCGCTTGAATGCGCTTGATCCCGATGCGGCCAAAGAGGTTTGAAACGCCTCAGAGCAGTGCATCGCGCGCCACACTTCGGTCAAGCGTGGCATTTCACTGGCAAGGTGCGGCGCGTTGAACACTATCGCCTGTGCACGGATGGCAGCGCGCAAGGTGCGCAATGCAAAAGGCCCATGCACATCCGGCCCAAAGTCATTGTCGCATATCAGCTGCCACAGGCGCAGACTGGCATCGGCCGCATCAAGTCGTGCCGCACTTGGACCCTTCGTGATTGCTGCGGCATTGTCCTGCCGGTAGAAAAACACCCCCTCGCAAAAGGCGATGCTGTCGCAGGCGAGAAAAAACCGTCGCACGGTGTATTCATCGGCAAAGGCGTTGAAGTCATCAAAGCCGTTGGTTTTCAGAAGGCGCATGGGCCACAGCGCGTTGCCCGGAATCGTCCAGTCCAGCGACGCGACAAAGGCCTCGCGCCCAGACAGGATGGCGGTTCGGTCGCCACGGTAACCAGTGATCCTGCGATCTTCGGCCCCATCGCGGTGGTAGAACACAACATCGGGAAGAACCGCATCGGCACCGGTCTCAACCGCCCGCGCATGAAGTTGCGACAGCCAATCGGGAGAAAACAGATCATCCTGTGAGGAATAGACAAACCACCGCCCGGTTGCGTGCGGAGCCGCGAAATTCACTGCCTTGGCCGCGCTGCCAAGGTTTTGACCGGTGTTCATGTATGTGATCCGGTCGTCTGCGTCCGCGTGGCGTTGAATCACGGCGCGGCTGTCATCGGTCGAACAATCGTCGATGCACAGCACCTCGAACGCGGAAAAGTCCTGTTGGCGCAAGGACGCAAGTGTTTCGTCCAAATACGCCGCACCGTTGTAGACGGGCAGGAGAACGGAGATTTCAGCCATGTTCAGCGCCCCATCTTGCGGGCGCGTCTGCGTTCTGATCGCCACGTGTAAAGAGCTAGCAAAGGGTGGCGTATCGCCAGACCACGAAACACGGCACCGTCGTCGGCGTAGTATGCAGTCCCCAGATCCGCCTTCACCTGTTCCTTGCGCAAGACATCCAGAACTCTGTGATTGCCGGTCAGGCCGAAGTGCAGTGCGTCGAGCGTCCGCTGGCGCATGATGGCCTGCTGCGCCGTGAAACCCTTTTTGCGCCGGTTTTTGAACGCGGCCATGTCCACATGGTACCCGTCGGAACTTGTCAGGCCAGTGCCCAGTCGATACTTCACAAGCGGTTTCTTGATCACCGCAACGCGGTCTTCCAAGGCGGCGCGGAAGCCAAGCACCAAATCCTCATAAGCATCCGGGTCGAGGGGACCGTACTTTTCATAAAGACTGCGGTGCCACGCGCCCGTCGCACCGATATACAGCGCCTTGGACCGGGCAGCCCGGGCGGTATCCCAGCTATTGTAGAACAGCGCGGTTCTGAAATTCCCATCGACCGGCTGGTCATCGGGGTCAATCACGTCAGCGTAAGAGCAGACAAGCAAGGCGTCCTCTTCCTCGAACGCCTGCGCAATCCTGGCGCTGCGATGCGGATAGGACATGTCATCGCCCGCCGCAGCGATCAGCACGTCACCGTTGCTGAGTTCGTGTGTCTTGTCGAGGTTGCCCGCAAGCCCGAGGTTGTGCGGGTTACGGTTGAGGATAATCCGGTGCGGTCCGCTATAGCCCGCCACTGTTTTCTCGATCACGTCAAAGGTGTCATCCGGCGAACAATCATCCGAGATGACGATTTCCAAGGCGACATCCGTCTGCTCAAGCGCCGATCTGACCGCCGCTGCCACGGTGTCGCGCTGATTGTATGTCAGCAGGATATAGGAGAGTGATGGCGATGACATTCTGATGGTTGCGGTCCGACACTACAGCGTCGGCGCCACCCTGTTGACGGTCTCGATGACCCGGTCCACGTCCGCGTCGGGCATCTGCGGTCCGATCGGCAGGCTGAGCATGTTGTCTGCCAGCGTCTCGGCCAGCGGGAACGCGCCCGCGGCATATCCAAGCTCGGCATAGGCTTTTTGCCGATGCGGCGCGATCGGGTAGTGGATCAGGGTGCTGATCCCCTCCTCGGACAGCTTGGCCATCAGGGCGTCCCGCTTCGGGTGTTGCACAACATAAAGGTGCCAGACCGGATCGGCCCAGTTCGGGACGAAGGGCGTCGTGACATCCTGCAGCGCGCTGCTGTACCGGCCCGCAATCTCGCGCCGCCGCGCCGTCCACGCATCCAGATGCTCAAGTTTGACCGCCAGGGCAGCGGCCTGCACTGGATCAAGCCGACTGTTGGTGCCCTGTTCATCGTTTACGTATTTCTTGCTGGAGCCATAGTTGCCCAGCACGCGAACCTGGTCTGCGATGTCTGCACGGTCCGTGGTGATCGCCCCGCCATCGCCTAGCGCGCCGAGGTTCTTGCCGGGATAAAAGCTCCAGCATACCACGTCACCATGGGCGCCGATGCGGCGGCCCTTATACATGGCACCATGCGCCTGGGCTGCATCCTCAACCAGGGCAAGGTTGTGTTTTTGGGCAACTTCGAGGAGCGGATCAAGATCAGCGGGTTGGCCGTAAAGGTGAACAGCGATCACCGCACGGGTGCGTGCTGTGATGGCAGCCGGAATAAGCGCCGGATCGACGTTGTAGGTCTGCGCGTGCGGTTCAACCGGGATCGGCGTTGCACCGACGGCGGACACGGCGAGCCATGTGGCCACGAATGTGTGGGACGGCACGATGACCTCATCGCCGGGGCCGATGTCCAGGGCGCGCAGGCCCAGGATCAGCGCATCAAGGCCGTTGGCGACACCCACACAATGGGCTGCACCGCAATAGGCGGCATAGGCTGCCTCGAAAGCCTCAACCTCCGGCCCTTGAATGTACCACCCGCTTGCCAGAACGCGCTGAACGGCCGCGTCAATGTCCGGTTGCAGCGCCAGATAGGCCGCGCGAAGATCGAGAAAGGGGATGTGCGCCATGTACTCAGCCATATTCCAAGGTTCGGGTTTGCCGTCGGTCTACACTTGTTCTTGCCGATGTGGAATGCGACAGTCACTCGCCTTATTCGGCTATTTGGTGGACCGTTTGCAACCAGATCGGACCCAACGCGCCGTCGCGCAACGACAACAGAGGTGATCAGACCATGACGCAGAAGGGCGTTGAACGGATTGAGGGTGTGCGCCTGGCCCTACGCCTGGCGCGACCCGAAGACGCCGGGTACATCCACGGGCTGCGCATGGATCCAGCCTACAACCAGCACCTTTCCGCGGTGACGGGCACGGTGGAGGATCAGGCAAACTGGCTGCACCGCTACCTAGACCGCGAAGCGGCGGGTGAAGAGTTCTATTATGTCATAGAGCGGCGAGACACGGCGCAGCCCTGCGGCCTTGTTCGGCTCTACGACATCGAAGCGGATCACTTCACCTGGGGCAGTTGGATCCTTGACAGTACAAAGCCGTCGAAGGCAGCGTTGGAAAGTGCCGTGCTGAGTTACGTGATCGCGTTCGAGCGTTTGGGCCTCGCGACATCCAACTTTGATGCGCGCATCGGCAACGCCCGCGCCCTGGCGTTTTACAGGCGATTGGGTGCTGTTGAGACGGGGCGCGATGCGCAGGACATCTTTTTCCGCTACACACGTGCGCAATTTGAAAGAGACAAGGACCGTCACATGGGCGTCTTGCGGAATGCGCAAACGGCGCAATGACGCTGTGTCGTCGTTTCGACTTTACAGAATATGGTTTAATGCCTAGCTGTCCATCCTTGTCCAACGGAACCAGAATGTATCTGCATGTTTGAGAGCACGCTCGACCGGTTGAACAGCAGACTGATCGTCCGCCTGCTGCGGGAAAATTTCCGCCTTCAGATCCGGAACTATTCGATTGCGATGGTAGCGATGGTCGGTATCGCTGCGACAACAGCGCTGACCGCCTGGATCATGAAGGACATCATCGACTCGATGATCGAGTCCGGCAACCGGGCGCAGGTCTTTGGCGTGGCCGCATCCGTGGCGCTGATCTTTACGATCAAAGGCATCGCAACGTACATACAGACCGTGTTTCTCAGCCGGGCAGGCAACAGTATTGTCGCGGCACAGCAGCGGCGCCTCTATGCCGCGATCCTGAAACATGGCGTCTCCTTTTTCAACGAACGGGATTCGTCCGACCTGTTGATGCGGGTGACCTATTCGGCGCAAGCGGCCCGAACGGTGGTTGAAACGCTGGTGATGGGATTTGTGCGCGACTTGCTGACGCTGATCGGGCTGATCGCTGTCATGATCTATCAGCAGCCGACGCTGTCGCTGTTTTCCCTGGTTTTCGGGCCCGTCGCTCTTTTTGGCGTGCGGCGTATTCTGGTGCGTGTGCGCGAAATCATGCAGGCCGAGATGACCTCGATGGCCGAGATCATCAAGGTCATTCAGGAAACGGCCATTGGTATCCGTGTGGTCAAGGCTTTTGCGCTTGAGGACCGGATGAACAAGCGGATGCATTCCGCCGTGGCCAATGTCGAGGATCGTGCCAACGCGATTGCGCGGCTTGAGGCGGCCACAAGCCCGTTGATGGAAACCCTGTCCGGATTTGCCATTGCCGCCGTTGTGGCGCTGAGCGTGGTGAACCTTTTTGGAGAAGCGGCAAGCACACCCGGACAGCTGATGTCCTTCGTGACGGCGCTTTTGATGGCCTATGAGCCGGCCAAACGTCTGGCACGGATGCGGGTTACGATCGAGGCGGGGATGATCGGTGTCGGCGTGATGTACGAAGTTGTGGACATGCCTGTCACGCTGGTCGAGGCGGACAACGCGCGCGACCTGCCTGAAGGCGCCAGCGCCGTGCACCTTCGGGACGTGCATTTTGAATACAGGGACGATCAGGCGATCCTGAACGGGCTCGACGTCGTTTTTCCTGCGGGCAGAACAACGGCCCTTGTGGGCCCATCAGGCGGTGGCAAGTCCACGATCATGAACCTGATCATGCGCATGTATGACCCCACCTCAGGGCGCATCGAGATCGGTGACATGGACCTGCGCGAAGCGACCTTTGCCTCGCTCCGGGAAAAGATCGCCTTTGTCGGGCAGGACACATTCCTGTTTTCCGGCACGATCCGGCAGAACATCGCCCTTGGCAAACCGGAAACCACCGACGACGAAATCATCGCGGCGGCCAAAGCCGCACATGCCCATGACTTCATCAGCCAGTTCGAGGACGGGTACGATACCATTGTCGGCGAAAACGGCGCCAGCCTGTCAGGCGGTCAGAGGCAACGTCTGGCCATCGCGCGAGCCGTCCTGCGCGACAGCCCGATCCTGTTGATGGATGAGGCGACAAGCGCGCTTGATTCCGAATCCGAGCACCTGGTCAAGCAGGCGCTGGACGAATTGACCAAGGGCCGGACAACCATCGTCATCGCGCACCGCTTGTCCACGATCATCAATTCCGACCTCATTCTGGTGATCAAGGATGGCCGGGTGGAAGAGCAGGGCGACCTGAATACCTTGCTGGCGCAGAACGGACTGTTCCGCAGGCTCTATGACCGCCAATACGAAAAAGCCGAACCTAGGGCCTAGGGTAACACATCCAGCTGCGCTGCCTTAGCTGGTCACCATGTTGCGCGTGTAGTCGCGGGATCGCGCAAGCAACTGGTCAAGATGCTGGCAAAACACATCGACCGGCAACTGGTACGACGCACCAAACGCATCAAACGTGCTGGTGATCGGCTCATCTGCTTCGACAAAACAATAGGTCATCTCGCACCCGGATACGTGCGCCATGTTCGAGAAAAAACACCCGCCCGCATATTCGCGCAACGCCCAAACCAGACTTTGGCTGCCGGGTCGCATGAAGAGAGTGTTTGCAAAGGCCGCCCCGGTCGGGCCGATCACGAAGTCCGCATTGTGCATCAAGCTCACCTGCTCGCGGAAACTCAGCTTTTCCATCTGCACTGCTTCAAACCCCCGGGCTTCGGCCGCCGCTCGGATTTCATCCTGATTGTAGGACCGCGCGCGGGCGGGCGGATCAGGATCACACGTTTCGGGCTGTCGTCTTCGCGTTCGATCGCAAGCGCGTCCAGAATGGTTTCGCGCACATACTGCACCACACCGACGTTCTGCGTGTAGTCAGAGGGTCTCGGCCACATGTGGTCACGCATGTTGAACGGGCCTGACACTGGTGAGGGGACGTGGACAAGCCTGCCGATCCGGTACGCTGTGTCATCGCGCAGGATCACCACCTCGCGTTTGCCGCGAAACAGGTCAAGCGTCTGTTTGAACGATGGGATCTTCTCCGCCGTCTCTGGCAGCAGCAACGGGTAATCGTCGAATTCCGCAGGCAGGTTCTGGGATAGATAGATGACCGGCAAAATCTCGGCCAGCCAATGATACCAGTTCACGTCACCATGCCCAAAGGCGCAAATGCCCTGGGGAATTGCAACCGTGCCATCTAGCTTCGTGACGAAGTAGTCCTGAACGAAAAACCCGCTGTTGGTGAGCAGACTGATCCTGTCGAGCTTTGTGTACATCTCGTCCGGCAGCAACACATCGTGCTTTTTGTAGAGGAATGATGACCCCGATTTGGCCGTGACGTCCTCGAGCAGCACAGGGCGGATCGGCGGCAGCGGCCCGGTAAGCAGCTCGGCGTCTTCTCCCAGCGCGCGGGGCGCAGCCACCCTGCTTTCCGACGCCTCAAAGACAGGGGCCAGTCTTGTGCCGGGGTGATCAGCTAGGTTGGCCAGCTGATATCCTCGGTATCCCATCAGGCTTAGACCACAGGCCGACAGCTTCGCAATGGGCGCCGACTTCATCTGCCCGCGCACCAACCGTTTGACCACACTACGTCTAATATTCGTCATGCTGCTTGTCCGAAATCCTGCCTTGCTATGTCGGACGTCGTGCGCACGCACTGTGCCTTACGCGCTCACTTGCGCGTTGCGTCTGACACCCGATCAAAATGCCTTTCCGGGGTGCAATCGTAAAATGCGCGCCATTTTGCAAGCGACATTGTGCGGCAAACTGCCCTGGCGCGGGTTGAGATCAAAAAGAGAGGACGGGTCAGCGCCCCAGGGCGATGGTCTCGTTGCAGGACGGCAATCCATTGGTAAAGAAATCCTCGGACACGTGGCGGGCCTCGGTCACGATCAGGTTGCTGTCTTCGTCCCACACCATGTCGTGGGTCCATACAACCTCTCCGTCACCTGACACCTCAAGCAGACGACCATGTTCGGCTTCGGTCAGCAGCAGGTTGCCGTTGGGCAGCGTCTGATGCTTGCCGCGCCGCCAAGTATAAAACGGTTCGTCCTCGGTGCCTGCGAAATCGACCGTGACACGCCGGTCGCGCGGGTCAATCCGCAGGATCCGCGACTGCATGGCACCCGTTGCATTGTCGAAAACGGTGATGGTCCCGTCGGGTTCGAAATCCGGGTCGTGCTGCTTGAACCACGGCCCGTGTTGCCACCATTTCAGAATGCCGGTTTGAGGGTCCACGACGGCCACGAGGTTGGGTTCGCGCAGGCTGAACATCAAGTCACCCGCTTCGAACATCGGGAACGCGTCGGCCATGTCCGGGCGCAGCATCTCGACATCATTAGGGTGGAACGGATCATGCAGATAGGTGATCTGCTCCTCGGCGGTGTCGGGCATACGCACCCGAATGTCAAAGATGGCGCGCTGATCTCCGTCCCTGGCTGCGACGATGTCGTTGCGCAGGTTCAGGGAAAACGTCTTGTCTCCGGTCGCTGCATCAAGGCGCACCATATCCTCGCCATACCAGGTCCAAATGCCTCCGGCCCCGTCGCGCGTGATCGAATGGTGAAAGCCGCCGCGCACGCTCCACATGGTCTGGCCACACTGGTCGACCCGCGCAATGGCATTGCCGACGTCAAAGGTCACAACGACGGAGCCATCCTCGAACACCTCCATGCCGTGCAGCATGACGTTCTGGGGCGGCGTGTCGGGGTCGAAATTCTCGTAATTGATCGGCCAGCGGTGCACTTCGTCGCCGTTGGCGTCCATCAATCGCACGGCAAAGACCGACGTGTCCTGATCATCGCTCAACCCCGCGATCAGCACATACCCAGGCATCCGCTCGGTGCCGGGCCGCTGCTCAAATCCGCGGTCCGGCTCGGGCGTGCCCGTGTCGTTCGGTGCAACCAGATGGCGGGTGGGTTCCAGCCCGATGTCGTTGCGCCAGTTCTGCGAGACATCCAGATAGGTTCGGTGCGCCTCACCGATCTGGGGGGCCGGGAACCACCCCCACCAGGACGATACGATCCCGTAGACCATGGCGATCAACGCAAACGAAACGATAAAGAACCCGCGCGCAAAGCTGTCGGACGACGGCAGTTTCATAGAATGACCTTTCCAAGTGACGAGGGCTGGACCCCGATGGACTGGCTGCACAGCTCGGCGTGCAGAATATCGGCGCGGTGCAGCAGGTCCTTTGATGACTTCGGTAAATCCGGGGCTGGGCGCGGCGCCCGCAAAATCCCGGCCATGGCCAAGATGTCGTCAGCGCCCTGCACTCCGATGGCCGCGGCCAGATCAGGCAGGACTTTGCCCGGCTGAGTACAAAGCGCATCGTGATCGACGAAGACGGTGCCCGCCCCCGCTGTTGCCAGAACGTGCTGATAGGCGTCGATCCAATAGCGCAGCCAGAAATCCACGTGGTCGGGACCGACAGCACCTGCCCGCGGCGGACCGAATGCAATGGGCCGCAGCGCCGCGCCGAACTCGAAATGTCCGATGCCCTCCATGTAGCGGCGGGCAAAGGGTTCCCGCGCATGCAATTCCGCAAATCGCAGGTGTTGCGCCATCAGCGAAGCCACCTGCGCCCGTGGATTGCGAATGGGCACCACGATAGAAGCGTCGGGGAACAGACGCTCCAACAGCTCAAGCCGCGCGATGTTGGCGTTGTTTTTCGAGATGTAGCGGGTCGCACCCGGTTTCGTTGCGACGACCTTGGCCATATGCTCCCGAAAAAACGTTTCGAACTCCGGATTGCGATCCTCCGGCGTCCACAGCGTGATGCGGTCGCGTTCGAAATGCTCGGACCAGAAGGCCATCCACAGCATTTCCTCAAACGCTTCGGGGCTGTCCATGCCAACCTCGATCCCATCGCCATGGGCGCGCTCGCTCTTGTCTCCGGCCTTGCGAAACGCACGGGAAAACCCGCCCCACAGGAGCGGGGACAGCGTGAACGGCATATGCTGGTAGGTGGCCGACGCAAATTCGGGGAGGGTGGCGAGCCCTTCCAGCATGATGGTCGTGCCTGCACGCGGCAGGGAGGTGACAAAGACCGGTCTCTGCGCCGCGTCCATGTCGATGCGACGGCGGTACAGCTTGGTCTCAAAAGACCCAAGCCGGACCTGACGCTCGGACGATGCAAAGGCGAAATCATGCAGCGCCTTGTCCATCGGACCATATGGCACTTCGGCCCGCGTATCGACATCCGCCGGGCTTCTTCGCAGCCGGTCAAGGGCAATCCAAAGCGCGATGGCGGCCAGCGTGGAGCCGAGCAGGAACGGCCAACCCAGCGCAACGGCGATGACGTGTTCAACTGTGTAGAACCCCAGCGTCGCGCCGCCCCACACGACCAGCACCGACGCGCCGATGGCCGCAACCCCAATGCCCGTGATCCGGAAAAAGCCACCGAGCAGCTTGATCGACGCGCGCTGGACCCGCGCCTCTTTCTCTTCCTCGGCAAGGTCGCTGTTCATCATCACCGAGAGCGCGTCTTGCGTAGTGGTCACGATACCGCCCGCAACCTGTTGGGCATGCAGGATGCGCAGGACCCAGATGAATGCGACAAGGCCCAGACACAGGGCCGCGATGCTCAACTCTCGGTCTCGCTCGGGGTGGGCTGGATGTCTGCCTTGGCCTTTTTGGCGCGCATCATCCGCTTCATCGGATACCAGACGAACCCGACAAGAGCGAGGACCAGCGCGGCGATCAGGGCGATCATGGTGCCGATCGCGGTCAATCCTGCGCCCGGCCCGACATAGGCCTGCGCGGCCATGGGCAGACCGACCAGAGCGGTGGCCAGCAAAGTGGCTGCATGGCCCCTGTTCAAAACCCACAAGTTGCGTTTCATGGCGACATCCTCACGTCCAACAGATGAAGGCGACACGGCCCGCCTGAAATCTTGAGCGGGGCATGTCGTGATTGTTGATCACCAAGGTTGTGGGTCGCGCACGTCGCGGCAAGTCAGGGCGCGGCCAGCGGCAAAAGCCTGCCAGATCGCGCCCGCGGGGCGGAGCATTTTCGCCCGTTTGCAATCTTCGCGACGGCAAGGGGCGAAAGAGCGCCGAAGGCCCTCCTATTATGAGCGAAGTCGCGCGGGGCGCGCGGCCGACTTACTCCGCGATCTGATCGACCATGCCGCCGGGTTCTGTCAGGTCGGTGGTATCCATTGCGGCCACATCCACCGCCGACGCTTCAACCCTGCCCTTCATCAGAAACACATTATAGACCGGTTTCCACTTCGACATCGTGAAATACACCGTGTCGTCGATGGTCTGGCCCGGCACGATATAGGGCGCGTAAAGGCCAGGATACTCATCCGCATGTGCCACGATCTGCGCGTCGCTCCATGGCCCGGTCATGGTCGGTGCGGTGCGCAGGATCACCGCGCGTTCCACCGGCTCAAGATACATCATCAGCCAGGACTGGTGTGCTTCGCTCCAGGCAACCGACAGCTCACCAGCCGGGGCTGGAACGACCGCCTGCGCCGCTTGGACATCCGCCGCCCAGCCCATGCCGGTCCAGTATTCATATGCTGACGGGTCAAACACATCCTGCGGGGCCACACGGCCCAGACGCACGCCACCAAACCGGCCCTGCGGGATGCCGAAGACATAGATCATGCCGCCGTGATCCACATACGCCACCTGTTCGAACCCGGTGCCTGCGGGCCACATGGCCGTGTCCGACCGCGTCCAGTTCTGACCGTCATCATCGGAATAAGCGAGGCCAGAGCGGCGGACGAACCACTTGTCATCCTGCCCCCACATGCGCACCGACATGTAGTGCAGCACCATCCGCTCGCCGAGCGAGATGCCGTTGGTCGGGATCACCGTCCACTCAAAGCCGGGGATCTTGGCCGAGCGGATCACCTCCTTGGCCGCACCCGTCGCGGTTTCGATCATCGAGGCGATGGAAAAGTCGCTGGCCGGATCGGGATCGGCCATCCGGGCCAGCGTGTTGCTGCGCCAGTCCCCACCGTCCGATCCATAGGTGTCGCCAAACACCATGAACAAATCACCCTTGTGCTTGAACATGTGGCCCAGGTCGGTGCCATGCACGTTCCACCGGGCATCGGTGGCGTTCGGGGACGCCGCCCCGGTCAATTGGTTGACGATCTCCGTGTCCACTATGCGAAGCCGCTGAGGTGCCTCTGCGTCGGGCAGATCAAGGGGCAGGGTGGCTTGGGACAAGGCCATGGTATCAATGGCGTCCATGCGTTCCACGTCGGCACTGGCCATCGGCAAATGACCAGAACAGGACAAGATAAAAGAGGACAGCGAAACGCCGAACAGGGCAGGGGATATGCGCAAGGTAGAGTACCTTCTATAGCCGGAACACGGTTGTAGTCGGAACGTCTCGGGCGCTTTGGCGATTCGGCTCAGTGCCCGTGCGCAATAGGTGCGGCGTATGTATCAACAGATCAAGCGGATTGCCGCTCATGTGACGTAATGTAAGAATTGTTGACGCAGCGTCGCCCAGCTTTTTCAAGCATTTGGTCAATGAGCGGGCATCTGCCTAGTCTCGCGCCGCTTCTGCCGATGCGTCCAGCCGGTCGCACACAAAGCCATAGGCGGGCCATGTCACCGGATCGGGTTGTTCGATCGGCACCGTGCGACACGACAGGCCCGGATTGCGGTGTTCGATCCAACGCAGCATCTGTTCCCCATCCGTCGGGATCACCACGCCGCCCACAGGGCCACGGTCGGGGATCGCCTCCTCGGTCCGCCAGGTGACGCGGTAGGTGGCCGGTTGTGGCACATCGCCCAAAAGTTCGTGATAGAGCGTCGCCATGCGCAGCCCGTAGGACATCGACACGACGGGCTCATCGACCGGCGCTTGCGCCATCACCGTGTCAAGGGCATCGACAAGACCTGCGTAATCCGGCTCCCGCGCATCAAGATAAAGCGCCATTTGCGCGGCCCGAAACACACCGACGGTCAGCAGAAGCGCCCCGAGCCACGGGCGCGCCCTGGGCCAGCGCGCGACCCACCAGCCGATGGCCGCAATCGTACCGATCAAAAGCGGTCCGAGAACAGGCAAGTGGAACGCCTGAATGTCATAGGCGCCGTACCAGATCATGAAAGGCACAAAGGCAAGCGCCGTGCCCAGAACCAGCCCGATGCCCATCCAACCCGCATCCCGACCCCGACACCCCAAAGCAAACAGCGCAAGGCCCACAGCGATAATGGGCAAGGACAGCATGGGGTGAGCCTGGCTCAGCGTGCCCAACAGGACCGATGCCGTCTGCAGCGACTGCAGACCAGAGCCATAGAGGTCACCGAAATAGGTGCCCGCAATGTAATCGCGCAGCTCGGACGCCGTGGGCGGCAATGGCAGATATTCGGAATAGGCGGTCGTGGGCGCGTGTGTGACCCAGGCAAGGTACAGGTACTGGCTTGCCCCCACAGCCAGCAGGCCGACGACAGCCAACAGCACTTTGGGGCGCAAAAGCAGGCGGTAGTGCGTCACCATCACCAGCAGCCCCACCGGCGCCAGCATCACCATCATCAGATGATTGCCAAAGGACAGTGCATAAATCGCGCAAGCGATGAGGAAGTACTGCGTGCGCTTGGTTTCAACGAACAGGAGCAGCGCAAACACGATGGACAGGATAAAGGCGAGGGCGAGGGGATAGACCTCCGCCTCGGTCGCCTGCACGGCCATCAAACCCGCACTGCCCAGCAGAAAGGCCGCCGCAACACCGAACAACACGCTGCGCGTCAACCGCCCCACGATCAGAAAGCTCATCGCGACCGCCAGCGCGCCGGGGATCGAGGCAAGCGCAATCGTCATCACCCGCCATGGTTCAAACGGCAGGTCAAGCGCGCGCACAACCGTGCCCATCAGCAGCACGAAAGGATAGCCCGGCCCGTGAACCAGGATCGACGTGTGGCCCAGCGTCTGGAACTTGGCCGAATCCCCCGCGTTCAACATGCCGCCAAGACCGGGAAAAAGCAGGCTGGCGTAGTAGATCAGCCAGACCAGGAAAATCGCCGTAGCCAGCCATGGGCTTTGATACAGTGGGCGACGGTGTGGGTGGGTGCTGCTGGGCATGTGTTCAATTCAATTTCCGGGTCCGATGCGCGCCCTGCTTCAGCGGAGCGGCGCACCTCGTTCCATGTCTCCGTCACGGGGCCATGCGATGGGGCGGCAGATGCGCCGCCATCTCAAACTCCGGCACGCCTGCGGCAATCATGGGGGTAAAGACGGTGCCGCCGATGCCAAAGGGCAGGTCAACATGGCGCGCGACATCCTCCGCCTCCGGTTCCTGCGCTGCCGACAGCTGCGCGTTGCCGACAACGGACACTGTGCCAGTCTTCAGCCCCACCTCTCCCAACATGTCGATCTCAAGCCGGTCGCCGGCGATGGTCAGGCGCGATATGCGGGCAGTGCCCGCCTCGATCCCCACATGCCCGTCGATGTGGTCGAAATAGGTCCGGCCTGCCGCCGGAATAAGCGGCCCCTTCTCCTTGGTCATGAACTGGCGCCCGTTGGCGAGGGTCTGCAGCGTTGCGGTCACGTCGCCACCGCTCAGGCTGCCATCCTGCATCGACGCGGTGACACGCCCCGACAGGCTGCCAAACAACGCGCCCAGCGTGGCGCCGTGCCCGGCAAGCCGAAGGTCGGTGTCGAGCGCCCCTTCGGGCAATTGCGGCGTGCCGATCAGCCGGGCCTGCATGCGGCGCGCAATGGGTTGGCTGAGCGTGGTCACCGAAGCGTCGGACAGGGATGCGGCAACCGCCACCTCGCCCATCTGCGTCATGCCCATCTGCGCCGAAAATCGGCCCAGCGTTTCGCTGTCGATCAGCAAGTCCAGCGACACGCCCACCGCGCTTGCTGCTAAAGACACGGAAACCGCGTCGATGCCGGTGCCACCGACCGAAAGATCCTGAGCGGCGAGGGTAAGGTCGGCCTCCAGCCCGTTGATCCAGTCCGTCCTGATCGGGGCATCGGCCCAGTTCCCGGCATCCACCGCGTGCATCAGATCGGTGACCGCCGCATCCGCACCCTGTTGAAAGGCCAGCAGCTGTGCCAGCGCGGGCAGGTCGGTCCCCGCCGCACGCAGGTGCAGATCGCCCGTCAACGCAATCCCGCTGTGGGAGACGGTGGCATCGGAAATGCGGATCGCACGCGGTGTCATCGCAAAATGCCCGTCGATGGTCAGTGGCCTGCGCCCAAACACGGAAATATTGTCGACAAGCTGCCCCATATCCGCCAGTAGGCCGGTCCCGGGGTCGGCACCGCCCTGATCCGCAGGCAAAGGCTCCTCTGCCGGATCAAGTCGGATCGACAAGCTGCCCGGGCTGCCCGTCTCGGAAAAGGCGCGGTGCGGATCGTCCAGTTGCAACGCGATGCTGGCACGTCGCGATCCGACGACAAAGTCGCCCTGAACCATCACCCCCTCCGAGACGCCGGGCTGTGCGATGGACAGGTTCAGATCAGAAATGTGCACGGCGTCCGCCACATCCAGAACGCCGTCGACGATCTCGATACTGGCAGGCGCAGTCTTGGCCTCTGTGTTGTCTGCCCAGCGGCCAAACAAGGCCGCGACGTCCAAACTGTCAAACGTCAGATGCGGGCGATGCAGATACAGGCTCGCGATCTCGGCCTGCCCTTGCAGCAGCGGCGTCGGGCGCAAGGTCGCGTCGATGCGCGCCACGCGGAGTGCGCCCTGATCGTCCCCCAGCTCAACGACGGGATCATCCACGACCACTCGCAGGTCCGGGCGCACTGTCACTGCGCTGTCGTCGCGCAGATCAGCGTGCGCGCCGGCGATGCGCCCGATTTCAGCATTGATACCGGTGCGGGCAATGGCATCGAGGTCGGGCTTGGAAAGGAGGAAAAGGGCACACGCGCCGCCTGCGACAAGCATGCACGCCAGCAGACCCCGGTGCAGCCACGGCGTGCCTGTGCCTTGATGTTGTGGTCTCATGTTCCTCCTCCCGGCACGCCCGCAATATCGGGATGCTGAACGGCCCCCGAACGACCCGTCGGCGGACGGTACGGGCCCGTCAAGCCGCACCTACGGCGATTCCTGAAACGGCTCAGTTTAGATAAGGTTTGGTGTGCCGCGTAAGCAATGTGGTCGGCCAGCGGCACTGCATTTGCAGTATGTTTTCCGGCCTTCTGCCGCCGATGATCCCATCAATTGGGCGCATCCCTGCCGATGCTCAACAGGCATTTGGAACAGATTTGCAACGGTTTTACTTTTGCAGACACGGTGCCGCGGCGGGCACGACAGCCGCCTTCGGCACATGCGTCACATCGGGTGGACATGCAGGGTGCATGTCCCGCCGCGGGTCAGGATGCAGAACCAGGACGAGGGTGCACGGCGTCACCGCCGACACGTGATCAAACGGCCCGAGACGGGAACAGAACCCAGAGAAAGATACGCGCATGACGGTCAAAAACCATGTCGACAGCCTTTCAAACTCTGACCTGACAGAGGTACAGGGCAACGCCCGCGACACCGCCGCGGCGGATGACACCACGACGGTGCATCCGAACCTGCCGGACCTCGAAACGGCCGTGGACACGCCGCTTGTGGTGGATCTCGATGGCACATTGCTCCGCTCCGACCTGCTGGTCGAAACCGCCTTTCGGCGTCTTGGACGCCACCCCGGATCGGTCTTTGGTATGCTGGGCGCATGGAACGCGGGCAAGGCGCCGCTAAAGCACTACCTGTGCGCCGGTACTGATTGCGCGCCCGACACCCTGCCATATGACAAGACGATCCTGTCGATGATCCGACTGGCGCAGCTTGCCGGGCGCTCGGTCTATCTGGCGTCAGGCTCGCACGAGGATCTGGTCAAGGCGGTCGCGGATCACCTGGGCATCTTCACCGGCTATTTCGCCACCACCTCCACCGTGAACCTATCGGGCCGGGCCAAGGCCGAGCGGCTGGTGAAGGAGTTCGGCGACAAGGGTTTCGACTATGTCGGCAACGCCGCCGCCGACCTGCCGGTTTGGGAACACGCCCGACAACCGATTGCCATTCGCACGCCCCACAGCGTGGCCGCGCGCCTGCGCAAGATGGCCCCGCACGCCCAGTTCATCGAGGACCGCGGCGCAACCCTGCGCGATTGGGCCCGGCAATTCCGCGTGCACCAATACGCCAAGAATGCGCTTCTGTTCGTGCCGATGATCGCCGCGCACGCGCTCAGCTTTCAAAACCTGTTCGTGACGATCGTGGCCGCTATCGCGTTCTGCCTGGCGGCGTCTGCCTGCTACATCCTCAATGACCTCGTCGATCTGCAAGAGGACCGGGCCCACAGGACCAAGCGCAACCGCCCGCTGGCGCGCGGGGACATTCCGCTGATCCACGCGATGGTGGCCGTGCCCATCCTGCTCATCCTCGCCAGCGTGCTTGCGCTGTCGATCTCATCGGCCTTTGCCTTGGTGCTTCTGCTCTATTTCGCAATGACGACGGCCTATTCCTTCTATCTCAAGGCAATACTTCTGGTGGATGTGCTCACCCTCGCCGGGCTCTACACCATGCGGCTTCTGGGCGGTGGGGTAGCGGTCGGGGTGACGCTGTCGTCCTGGTTGATCGTCTTTGCACTCTCGATCTTCGTCTCGCTGGCGCTGATGAAACGCTTTGTGGAACTGACAGCCTGCGCGGACGCCGACCGCGCCTCACCCGACAACCGGGACTATGAGAATGTCGACCTTGGCATGATCGCAGCCCTGTCCGCTGCTGCCGGGTTCAACGCGGTCACGGTCCTCGCGCTCTATGTATCCGGTCACACGGTCACGCAACTCTACAGCAACCCGGAAATCCTGCTGCTCGCGTGCCCCATCATGACTTACTGGATCGGCCGCGCCCTGATCCTTGCCCAGCGGCGACAGATGCAGGACGATCCAGTGGTCTTTGCCATCAAAGACCCGATGAGCCGGATCAGCGGCCTTGCCATGCTGGCCGTCTTCGTGCTGGCCATCTGACAGGCGCCCCATGTTCAAGTCCCTGTCCGAAGGTCACCCAATTGTGCGCTACGCCGTTACCGCCGTCCTGTCCGTGCTCGCCAACCTCTTGGCGCAGGAGGCAACGGTGCAGGGCCTGCCCACCGCACACCTCATGGTCTCCATCATCGTTGGCACGCTCGTCGGCTTCTTCATGAAATACGTCATCGACAAGACATGGACCTTCCGCGAGGCATACACGTCGCCGAAGGGCGAGGCGCAGCGCATCACCCTGTCGGGCCTCTTCAGCGTGGCGACAACGTTGATCTTCTGGTCGTTCGAACTGGGCTTCTACACCATCTGGCAGACCGATTTCGCCAAGTACCTTGGTGCCGTCATCGGTCTCAGCATCGGCTACGTCCTCAAATTCTGGCTCGACCGCCGTCACGTGTTCCGCGAGGCGACGGTGTGAAGGATCTGAGCGGTTGGGGCCGGTATCCCCGCCTTTCCGGCCCGCTTGGCACCGCACGGGACATGGGGCCGGCGGCCACGGCGACCGCAACTATGCCGGGCGTGACCGCGCGGGGGCTCGGGCGGTCCTATGGCGATGCCGCCATCGGGCGCGACAACACCATTGACGCCACCGGCCTCAACCGGATGCAGTCCTTCGACCCCCAAACCGGCATCCTCGCGGTCGAGGCGGGCGTGCCGCTCGCCGACATCATCGCAACCTTTCTGCCACAGGGCTACTTTCCCTGCGCTGTCCCCGGCACCCGCTTTGTCACCGTGGGCGGCATGATCGCCTCGGACGTGCACGGAAAGAACCAGCATATCCACGGCACCTTCGGGGATCATGTCGCATGGCTGATGCTGGCGTTGCCCGACGGTCGGGTGATGCGGTGCAGCCCGCACGAACACGCGGATCTTTTCAAGGCCACCATCGGTGGCATGGGGCTGACGGGCACCATCCTGTCCGCAGGGTTCCGGCTCAAGCAGGTCGAAACGGGCTGGATCCGCCAAACGACGCATGTGGCGCGCAATCTGAGCGAGGCCGTGACCCTGCTCAGCCAAACCGCAAATGCCACATACACCGTCGCATGGATCGACGTTCTGGCCCGTGGCGCTTCGCTGGGCCGGTCGCTGATCCTCGAAGGGGAGCACGCGACGGCCGACGATCTGCCGTGGGGGGATGTAAAATTCCCACCGTCCACCAATGGCCGCCTCGCCGTGCCTATGGACATGCCGGGCTGGCTGCTCAACGGCATGACGGTCCGCGCCTTCAACGAGCTTTACTACCGCACCGGGGCGCGCAAGGCGGGGCAAACAACCACAGTCCCTTGGGACAGCTACTTCTTCCCCCTTGACGGCATTGCCCACTGGAACCGCATCTACGGGCGGCGCGGGTTCGTGCAGCACCAGTGCGTCATTCCAATGGCGCAAGCCGAAGGCGTGGTGTCCGACATCCTCGAACGGATCTCCAGCCACGGGGCAGGGTCGTTCCTCGCCGTCCTCAAGCGGCTGGCACCTGGCTCCGGCCTCATGTCCTTCCCGATGGAGGGGCTGACACTCGCCCTCGATATGCCCTTCAGCGACGGGCTCATGCCGCTGCTGGCCGAGATCGACGCGCTGGTCGTTGCCGCGGACGGGCGCCTGTACTTGGCCAAGGACGCCACCCAGTCCCGCGATACCTTTGCTGCGGGATACCTCAATCTCGACCTGTTTCGCCAACTCAGGAATGACATCGGCGCCACAGGCCGGATGGCCTCAAAACTATCGGAAAGACTTGGACTATGACGGACCCTGACGGACATTCTGCGCCGAAAGGCCTGCTTTTGGTGGGCGGCACCTCGGATATCGGACGGGCGGTGGCCGCAACCTACGCCGCACGCGGCTGGACGGTGACACTTGCCGCCCGCGATGCTGAGGGGGCTGAACGCAACGCCGACGACATCCGCACCCGCAGCGGCGCACACCAGGTGGCGGTCCAGCACCTCGACATCCTCGACACGGGCAGCTTCGAGGGGTTTCTGGACGGGCTCGACACGCTGCCCGACACCGTCGTTTGTGTCGTGGGCATGCTGGGCGATCAATCCCGCGCACAGGAAGACACAGATCACGCGACAACGGTGATGCGCACGAATTTCGAAGGGCCCGCGCTGCTCCTTGAAATGGTCGCCGCGCGCTTTGCCGCACGCGGGCACGGCCTGATCGTCGGCGTCAGCTCGGTCGCAGGCGACCGGGGCCGCGCATCGAACTATGTCTACGGCGCAGCCAAGGCCGGGTTCACCGCGTACCTGTCGGGCCTGCGCAACCGGCTGGGCAAAACCGATGTCCACGTCGCAACCGTCAAACCGGGCTTCGTGCGGACCAGCATGACCGCCGACATGGACCTGATCGGCCCACTTACGGCAGAGCCCGATGCGGTCGCCGACCGCATCGCCGCACTGGAAACCCGGCCCTCGGATGTCGTTTACGTGTTGGGCATCTGGCGCCTGATCATGTTCATCATCCGCGCCATTCCTGAAACCATCTTCAAAAAGCTCAGCCTGTGAGGGGTCTCGCATGCCACGCATAACCCAAATGATGTCCCCAGTTGCCGTCGCAACATGGGCCACCACCCTGATCTGCGGCGCACTGCTGGTGCTGCCCGGCGTGACGGCCTCGTCAATGTATTTCAACGACATCCTGATCTTCCTCGACGGGGCCTACCGCGTCGTGAACGGGCAGGTGCCGAACCAGGATTTTCACACGGCCCTCGGTCCGCTCAACTACTACCTTCCGGGTTTGGGATACTGGATGACCGACCGGCTGGGCATGGCGATGCCGGTGGGCATGGCCGCGCTGATGCTGGTGACGGCCCCGATCATGATCCACGTACTGGGCACGCGGCTGCGTCCGCTGATCGGTGTGCCGCTGGCCATCTTCCTCGTCCTCCTGCTCGCCACCCCCATGAACACGGGCGAGATCCCGTCCAAGATCTCCTTTGCGATGTTCTACAACCGGATCGGCTGGGTCCTGCTGGGCATTCTGCTGGTCCTGCACCTGCATCCGGAACGCACGGTGCGCTGGCAGGGCTGGCGCGATGCCGCAGCGGCGGCGACGCTGACAATGCTGCTGGTCTATACAAAGATGACCTATGGCGTCGTGGCCCTGTGCTTTCTGGTGCTGCTGCTCCTGCAACCGGCGCAGCGGCGATGGGCTGGGTCCGCCATCGCCCTGTGCATCGGCATAGGGCTGCTTGTCGAAATCGTCTGGGGCGGAACGCGGATGCACATCGCGGATCTGATCGAGGCGACCAGGGTCAGCGGCGTCATCGAATCCTATATCTACGTTCGGTCCTTCCTTCGGGTGTCGGGCGAATACGCCGTCTTTGCGCTGATTGCGGGCCTCGCCCTTTGGCACCAGCCCCGGATCACAGACGCGCTCTTCTATTTTCTGTGCGGGGCCGCGGGCTTTGCGCTGCTCAATCAGAATTTCCAGCATGTCGGCATCGTCACCATGCTGGTGGGCGGTGCCGTTGCCGCAGAAATCCTGTTACGCCATCAACACATGGTGGCCTCACGGACGATGCACAGCGTCCTGCGGGGCGCGCCGCTTGCGGTGGGGGTGCTGCTGATGCCGATCGCCCTGTCCTCGGCGACCGCGATCGGCGTACATGCCGTCATGGCCAGCACCCGCGCCGGTGTTGCGCTCGAGACGCCGAACGGAACCGATGTCCGGATCGTCAACGTCTTCAACCGGGGTCAGTTCGAGTTCTACGAACGATACGCCCAAAGCCTGGGCAGCGGCGCCGCCTTGCTGGCCTCACTTGAAAATCCGGGCACCTCGCGCGTGCTGGTGATGGACTTTGTCAGCCCCTTCGCATCGCTCGCGGGGCTGCCACCGCAAGAGGGCGGAAACGCGTGGATGCACGACAATCGCAACTTTGACCTCCGCGTCCATTTGCCCGCCCAGGAGATGCTGAGCGGTGTTGATGTCGTGATGATCCCGAAACACCCGGTGGCCGAGGGCACGACACAGAAAATGCAACAGATCTACGGCGCATATCTCGAAGAACACTTCGAGTTGACGCGCGACACAGGATCCTGGTCGCTCTACCAACGACGCCCCACACCGAAGGCCGTGATCAGACGACCCGTGGGACCGCGCAGCAGCTAGGAGGGGGCAGGGCGCTCAGCCCTGACCCTTCTCGACCCAGGCATCGGTCAACCATGTCTCGGTCAGCGCCCGGTCACGGTGCTGCAGATAAGCGCGCAGGCTGACAGGTTCCGGCCCCGTCTGTTCGAAATCAAACATCAGGCGCCAGTGGTTCGTGCCAACGACCGGATAGGCGTCAATCGGCTCAACAATCCGGCCGTTCAATGCGTCGATGACCGGCACGACGCCGCTGTCACGATCCAGCCCGGTCAGTGAGGGGCCCTCGAAATCGACAACCATCTTGGCCACACCTTCGGGCAGCGGATCACCGGGCACACCGCCCTCACCCTGGCGGGTGGCCTTGACCCAGGCCACGCCATCCGGCTGCGGATCGCGCGCGCGCCACTGGATGTCATAGTCGAACCGGAACTCCGCCCCCTTCTCGGTCGGACCCTCCGGCACCCAATAGGCCACCACATTGTCAAAGGTCTCGTCGGTGGTCGGGATCAGGAACAGCTGCACCTGGCCCGGCCCCCAATCGCCCACGGGCTTCACCCAGGCCGACGGGCGGCGATTGTAGAACACACCGTCATCCTGGTAGTTCTCAAATTTGCGGTCGCGCTGGATCAAGCCAAAGCCCCGCGGGTTCTGATCCATGAAACTCGACGTGGTGACATGTTTCGGGTTGCTCAGCGGGCGCCACAGCCGCTCGCCACTGCCCGCAGCCATGGACAGACCGTCGCTGTCATGGATCTCCGGGCGCCAGTCATCGCCGCCGGCGCGGTCACGCTCGGAATACCAGTACATGCTGGTCAAGGGCGCAACGCCCAGCCGCTGCACATCCTCGCGCAGAAACAGATGGGCCGAGATGCGCGTCAGGTGCCCGCCATAGGCCGCGTTGCGCACAACGCCAAAGCGGTAGGCACCCGTGACCGAAGGACCATCCAGTTCGGCCCAGATCGACAGCTCCTCGTCGTCCTTCTCGGGCGGCCCAAGCCAGAAGGCGGTAAAGCGCGGGAACTCTTCGGGCACGTCCAACCCGGTGTTGACGGCAATGCCCCGCATCGACAGCCCGTATTGCGCCTCGGGCCCATCGGTGCGGAAGTAAGAGGCACCAAGGAACGAGATCCAGTCCGGCTCAAGCCCAGGACGCATGACGCGAAATCCGGCAAACCCGTACCCTTCGGGCAGATCAAAGGCAGGGTTATCCTCTGGCATGGAAAAGAAGTCGCGGACAAAAGGAACCTCATGGGCGGTGCCCGCCTCGTCCCGGATGTAAATCTTGACCGGTTCAGGAAAGAAACGGCCCGGATGAAAAAGCTGCACAGGCGCCTTGTTGCGGCCCACATACAGCGTGGCATCGGGGCGAAACTGGATCTGCCAATGGGCACTGTAATTGACCCGCTCGATCAGGTCCGGCGCCGGAATTTCGACAGGCGCATAGGGCTGATTGGCGGCATTGCGCGCCTTCTCGACCAGCCGTTCAAACGTCATGGGGCCGTCAGCCGCCGCCGCCCCGGACCGCGCGCTGGTCCACAGGCCAACGGTCAAAAGCGCTGCCGACCCTGCAAGCACGGCGCGCCGTGACGGTTGCGCGACAGCACTGCGTGCCGCTTTGCTTTGATGTGCCGATACTCTGGCGGATGTGCGATCAATAAATGTCATCTGGGTGCCTTACCGCGCTCACATATTGTGTTTCAGGTGATAAACTGTTGCAGAATGTATAGAGACGCGTGATCCACCATCAATTTGGCGCGTCAGATCAGGCGCGGTTCTGCCGAAACAGCGGCAGGGTACTGCCAAAATCCGCCTGCGATGGGCTTGGAAACAAGGTGATCGGACCGTTGGCGCATGGCCTGCGTCAAAATCGGCAAATCCCCGCTCTAACCGCGAAACAAACGTCTTTTGGCGGGATCGGATCTCTATCCTGCCTGTCACGCATACTGGCTCGAACAGAGTGGCGTCACAGGCTCCGGAAATGGAGAAGCGGGCCGTTGGAAGAGGGATCTGTCTGTCAGACGGGGCATGGCTGTGACTGCAAGTCGCGCGGCAAAGGCGCGATGTGTGGGACTGGAGCCAGATATCAACCCGTCGCCATGGGCATGAGCAACCGTCCGATCTTCCGTCGCGAGACGCGGCGTAAGGAGGATTATGTAAAATTCACGGCAACTCGGCAACGTTATGCCCGCCAGTGAGTGAGTTGGCCCAAAGGTGAATGAAAGCACGACAGATACATACCCTTCGTCATGTTGATGCCCCGCGACCAAGATATTTCAAGACCTCCGGACATCTCTGTCTTTCCCGCGGGTCAAACCTTCCTGCACGTCAACGAAGGTGAAAGAGCGTCCTGCTTAACAAGAGCGTCCAGCGTCATGGAACCTTGCACAGAACATGGCCGGCCACTTCGGTGCTTCGGACGTGCCTTTCCCCAACACCCGAGCGCGCGCGTCACACTGCCAATCTGGTTCAGGCTTAAGAATGAGGCAGTCCCACTCCACCTAAATGTCGGTTTTCAAGCCAGATTTCGCCGATACCGCGGCGAAGGAAATTTACAGTTGAACTGAATGGCCAAATCTTAATGGTGCAAGCATAGGTAGAAGTTCTGCACACAAGAAGCACTGCATCCTCCAAGGATGAAGGTGTCAAATTTTTAGCCAACTCTTTGCTCCCGAAACCAGCCAACCCGACGTCCGTAGACTACGGGCGCCGCCAATCGTGAACGATCGTAGTGAAATACGGTCGCCAGTAGAGGAGTCCCCAAAGATGACCCGGCGCGGCTTCGATTGGCCGCCTCAAACACCCTCAAATACAGAGATGCCTGTCATTTCCGGCGTGATCAGCATCAGCCACTGACCATCGCGCGTTCTCCTCGGTGATCGGACCTGACGGCACCGGCATCTCCGCGAAAGGATAAACTGAAGATGTGCATGATGTGCCAACTGGGCTACGGCCCCGAACAAGAAGCTTCATTCGGAAAAATCGGAGCGCAACAGACCGGTCTGCAGGTCGGCTTGGGCGAGGCGATGACCCTGACACCGACCTTGGCCGTTCTCGCGGCGCTGGATGAGATCAGCCCAAATCCTGTCGAGGCGGGTGAGACCACCGAAGCCACGGACACAACCGCAACATCCAGGGGACGCGACACACCCATCGCCGAGGGATCCGACCAACCCGCTGCCAGCGCACACATCAGCACAGATACAGCCGAAGACGCCTGGTGGGTCAACGACCAGACGCCGGACAATCCTTTTGGCAAAAGCGAAGATTACGAAGCCTATCTCGACTATCTGGGCGCACTGCCGCGCAGTCTGACACCCGAGATTGCCGCCGAACCGCTTCGGATCAACGTATCGGAACTCAGCAACCACCCCGGTTACCTGGAAGCCGCCGTTGGCGCGCTCGAGATGTGGGCAGCCGTCACGCCGCTCGAGTTCGAGATTGTCGATGACACGCCCTATGACGAAGAAACGGACTGGATGCAGGTCGTCAGCCCGGAAATCGGCGAACAGTTTGACGGCAGCGCCTTTTCCAGCGACCGCTACATCAGCGTCGGGCAGCGGTTCCACGACACCGAACCGAACCTGACCGATATCGGCGGCTACGTCTTTGACACGTTCATTCATGAATATGGCCACGAATTCGGGCTGAACCATCCCGGGCTCTACAACTACAGTGGCCCCGGCGGCGTTCAGATCAACTATCTCAACAACGCCACATGGACCTATGACCGCCAACAATACAGCGTCATGTCTTATTTCGATGGGATCGACGTGGGCGAAGACACGCGCTGGTCCGCGGCCACCCCGCTCATGGGCGATATCGAGGCGGTCATTCGCACCTACTTCTCGACCGTCGATGAAGACGGCGTGCGGACCTATCAGACGATCAACCTGAACACGGGCGACGATGTCTACGGCTTCAACAGCACGAAATACGGCTACGAACTGACCTCGACCGGGATGACGCGCGATATCGGCTTTGTCATCCACGACACCGGTGGCACCGATACGATGGACTTTTCCGGCTCCATCGCGGGCACGATCCTCGACATGCGCGCCGGGCAGTTTTCCAGCGTGAACGGCCACAACAACAACGTGTCCATCTTTGCGGGCCACAATGAGGACGAAACCGAATACTACATCGAGAACGGGATCGGCAGCCAATACGACGACATTCTGATTGGCAATGACGGCGACAACGTGCTGGATGGCCGCGGCGGCGGCGACCGGATGGCCGGGGGAGACGGCGACGACACCTATTTCGTGGATTCGCTCGACGACGTGGTCCGCGAAGAGATGGGAGGCGGCAACGACACTGTCATCGTGATGTCCCGAGACCTGGAAATCGGCAACATCGCCAATGTCGAAAACATCATCTACGTCGACAGCACACTCGCAGAGCTGCAAGAGACAGATGGCAACACCGCATCCACGCCCGGCGACAACACGTTGACCAACATCATATTCGGCGACGACACCGACGAGATGATCGACGGCGGCGCAGGCGACAACACCATCTTCGGACTTGGCGGCGACGACATCCTCATCGGCGGGACGGACTCGCTCGAGAGCCGCGACATCAACAACACCATCGCCATCGAGGACCTCGAAGACCAGACCGAAAGCGACGATGGCAACGACGCGCTTTATGGTGGCGACGGCAACGACACCATTCTGGGCGGTCAGGGCGACGACCTGCTTGATGGTGGTGACGGTGATGACGTGTTGAGCGGTCAGGCGGGCGTCGATATCTTCAGGGGCGGGTCGGGCAGCGACACCGTTGATTTCAGTCGCGAAAGCCCGTTTCAGCTGATCGTCAATCTCGAAACCAACTTTGCCAATGGCGGCACCGCATCGGGCGACACCTTCTACAGCATCGAGGGGCTGATTGGATCCGATGACCGGATCGACCGCTTTATCGGAACCTCCGCAGCCAACCACTTCATCGGTCAGGGCGGCGGAGACGTGTTCAACGGTCGCGCGGGCAACGACACGCTGGATGGCGGCAGAGACGGTGACATTCTTTACGGTGAGGGCGGCGACGACGTGATCATCGGCGGCGCCGGTCAGGACTATCTGGACGGCGGCGATGGCATTGATACGGTTGTCTACAGGGGCAGCTCAAGCGGCGTGACAGTCGACCTTGCCAACGGCACGGCCACCGGCGGCGATGCCGATGGCCCCGTCCAGATCGTCGGTCGCGGTACAACGATCAAGCACGATATCCTCGTCGGCTTCGAAAACGTGCAGGGCTCGTTTCACGATGACTGGCTGATTGGCGACGACCAGATGAACGGGCTGTCTGCCGGGGCAGGCGATGACACGCTGACCGGCGGCGGTGGCAGCGATCTGCTGGATGGGGGCGCTGGCAGCGACACGGCGGACTATTCCGAAGCGGCCAGCGGGGTCCGGCTTGATCTGCGTCGCGACGCATCCGAGGACGACACCTACGTCTCGATCGAAAACCTGTCCGGTTCCGGCTTCGATGATCTGATCAAGGGGAACCAGGCCGCAAATGTCCTGACGGGACAGGGCGGCGACGATACGCTGCGTGGTGGTAACGGAGATGACACCCTGCTCGGCGATTTCGCCTATCAGGGCGACATGCTGCCAACACCGGGTATGGGAACGGGCTACGTGACGCTCGGACCGGACGCCACGAACAATTCAATCGCCACTGCATTCGACATTTCGGACAACTTTTCGCTCGAAGAAGACCCCAACATCTTCGACTCGACCACTGTCCTGCACACAACCGTCGAAGCCACCGGGAATGGACAAGGAGGCTATTACAGCATTGAACTTGCAGCCGGGACGGTCCTGTCGATTGACGTTGATGGAATTGCCGATCCGAACGTACACGACAGTTGGATCCGGCTGCTGAACAGCAATGGAGACATCGTGGCAGAGAATGACGATGGCGGTGGCGACCCAGGCTCCACCTCCATCCGAGACTCGAGTACGGTCTACGTCGTCGAAGAGACCGGCACCTATTACATCCTGCAAGGCAGTTGGACCGAAGACTCCGAGGAAGGCGGCTGGACAGAGGCCGTGCCCGAAGGCTCGGAGTATACGCTCAACGTCTCGGTCGACTTCCCGCCCGCGCCCGCTGAACCAGGTGCTGCGGGTGCCGATATGCTGCGCGGTGGAAAGGGCAGCGACCTGCTGGATGGCGGGCTCGGGCCGACACGCTCACCGGTGGAGTGGGAGATGACTCCTTCCGGTTTTCAACAAAACTCGGCGAGGGTAATGTCGACCGGATCAAGGACTTCAAATCCAATGAGGATCTGATCCTTCTCGACAGTCTCATTTTCCAGGAATTAGGCGGCGCGGGCGCGCTGTCCCTCGATGCATTCCACAGCAGTGCAATGGGTGTTGCGCGCGATGGCGATGACCGCATCATCTACAACACCGAAAATGGCGTGTTGTCTTACGATTATGACGGTTCAGGAGACGGTGAGGCGATCCGGTTCGCGCAACTGAATAGAAATCTGGACCTGTCGGCGGACGACTTCATCATCATCTGACACGCAACGGAAAGGGCGCTTTCGTCGCGCCCTTTCCGGGTTGCGCTGGCACCCTTTTGTCACACAACCGCAAAAGGCAAAACCGGATAGGGAGATGCCGAAATGAGGCTCTGGTTCAATCGCAGCACAATGTTTGTCGGGATGCTCATGGCGGGGGCCGCCATGCTTGGCGGAACAGCACATGCCCAAGCAAAGGACGCGCGCGCTGGCGTGACCTATGCAGGCGGACAGATCATCCCAGCAGGCAGGATCGAGATTTTTATGGAAGACACGGCACGCCCGGCCCAGAAGCGGCTTGGCGCCCAGAATGTAAGCATCGACAGTGACGGTAAATCTCGTCAGATCGAATTCCCGCTGACATGGCTCGCAAGCACATCGGTGTCGCCCACCCTTCGGATCGTTGCGCATCTGGAGCGTGACGACGGCTGGCTGCTGGCCCGCGGCAGTGCCCGGATCAAGGCTGGGCGGCCCATTTCCATCACATTGAACAGGGTGATGTATTGAAACGTTAAACACGCGTGACACAGCCGTGTGACGGTTCAAAGTGCCGTAAAACGCCTCATCTATTCGCTGTACCTTGCGACGGGCCAGCGGCCGCGCGTACCGTCATGGACGGCCCAAAGGAGACATCCAACGCCGCCCAATGATGCACTAACACTCACCTTCGACCAATCAGATCGGGCCGCTCACCTTTGTGACGGGCCTTTGCCAAGCGGGAGCAATCCAAGCGTGAGAGTGCCTTCCGCCCTGACCAAATCGAACTGATAGTCGTCCAGAAGAAGGTTCCAGAACCTTGAGAACCGATAAAGCGCAGACGACAAGGACGTGGCCTCGCGCACAGACGTGAGCAAATGCTGGAGCGCGCGCGGCCGGATCGGACGGGACCAAAGGCCCATCATCTCATCACACGTTTCAACCGCGGCGATCCGGTAAAGGCAAACGATCTGATCCAGCGTCACCCGTCCTTTGGGCGCGTCACCGTCCAGCGGTAAACCCGACCGCCTGAGCAAGGATGTATATTGATCTGCGCGACAGAGCGACCTCAGCGCGACCAACCAATCCTCGATCAACTGCTGGGAGACGGTTGAGTACGGGGCTGCCGTCTGAACGCTCATTGCTCGCAACACCGACCAGCGAACACGGAAACGAAGAATCCGACAAATCAAAGAGCAGCCCATAGCTGTCACGCGCCAAGACCCCGAACTGCTACACATTCTCGTGGAGCCTCTGCGTCTCAAAGCACCTCATGCAGGGCGCCATCGCGCGGACCTGTCCAACTGCTCCACGTCCATTGAACATCGTCTGTTGCCGGCTCAGTCGGGACAAAGACGTTGACGACATTGCATGCGGCGCTGAGCATTATGACAGGGCGGTCAGCAACGGTGGCGTGGCTGCGGCAGTCGCGGGCCAGACTTCCCCCCTTCCTCAAAGCGATTGTCGGTACGATCGCGAACGGCGCTCTCCAATCTCATACGCACGGCGCCCCGCCAACAATCCCACATATCACACTGTGGGACGATCGGCCCTTATCTTTGACGTTGCTCCAGCGGCTTTGAGTGGCGGTTGGTTGGCCAGCAGAATTGTGTGAACGGTCTCTCTCGATTTTAACGTGGCAGAGCGTGCGCTTGACAAAAACGCTGCATCTTCAGCGGTTTCCCGACGGTTCGGGCTCACCCAAGGCGGCGGCCCAAGTGGTGTATTCGCGCCGCCCCGGATAACGCCGGGCTGATGAACCGGAAAAACGGGTCCCAACCCCTACATCCCAGCAATATCAGAGTGCTCCAATCCTGGCCTCGATCTGCGCCAGCAACGATTTGTATTCGGGCGTCCCATCCGCCGCATAGTGGAAGTTCTTAAACAGCCCCGTGGTTTCCGTGAACCACGCCCGGATCGCACCCTTGTCCTCCAGCGCCATCGGCGCATCGACAATCTGCTGCATCACCTTGAACACAAGCTGCTGCCGCGCCAGCGGCGCACAACTGTCCACCTCATCGAACGCATCCTGCTGCAGAAAGATCATGTCGACAAACAGCGCCTTCTGATAGGTCACATAATCCTCAAGCGTCACGCCCTCTTCGCCCGTGACCTTCATCATCTGGCTGATCTGCTCGCCCCGCTCCAGCAGGCCCTGCAGCGCCTTCACTTTGCCGGTCCAGCCCGGTTCGATATGGCGGTCATACCAGTCGGCCATCTGATCCAGATAGCGCGACCAGGACAGCAGCGGGTCCACCGCCGGATAGAACCGCTTGTACGCCCGCTCCGACGACAGGCCCAGAAAGCACTTCACCGTCGACAAAGTCGCCTGCGTCACCGGCTCGTCAAAGTTCCCGCCCGCAGGCGACACCGTCCCGATCATGGTCAGACTGCCGCTGTCACCCTCCACGCCCTCGATCACCCCGGCCCGTTCATAAAGCCCCTTGATCGCGCTTTCGAGGTAGGCGGGAAACCCCTCCTCGCCGGGGATCTCCTCAAGCCGCCCGCTCGTCTCTCGCATGGCTTGCGCCCAGCGGGACGTACTGTCGGCAATCAGCAGCACATCCAGACCCATCTGGCGGTAATACTCCCCCAGCGTGATGCCGGTGAAAATCGACGCCTCCCGCGCGGCCACGGGCATCGACGACGTGTTGCAGATGATGATCGTGCGATCCATCAGGCTGCCGCCAGAGGTCGGGTCGGTCATCTCCGGATACTCCGTGATGGTCTCCACCACCTCGCCCGCCCGCTCGCCACAGGCCACAATGATCACGATATCCACCTGCGCATTGCGCGCGATCAGGTTCTGCAGCACGGTCTTGCCCGCGCCAAAGGGGCCGGGAATGCACGCCGTCCCACCCCGCGCGATGGGAAAGAACGTGTCGATCAGCCGCTGCGACGTCAGCACAGGCGTGTCGGGAAACGTCCGCCGCACCGCCCCGGACTTCAGCAGATCCCCCGCCATGGGCCGCCGCACCGGCCAGCGCTGCGACAGCGGGATCACATGTTCCTCCCCCCCGTCCGAGGTCAGGCGCGCGACCGGATCGTTGACGGTCACGGCCCCCTTCTGCACCCAATTCACGGTGTATGTGCCCGTCCAGTTGAACGGCAGCATGATCCTGTGCGCAAACCGCCCCTCCGGCACCGTGCCGATGGTCTGTCCGGCGGTCACTTTGTCCCCCAGCTTCACCGACGGGGTAAACGACCATTTCGCCGCCCGGTCCAGCGAATCCACATCCGCCCCGCGCGGCAGAAAGATGCCATAGGCATTGGCCACCTGCTTCAGCGGCGCCTGCAACCCGTCATAGACCTGGCCCAAGAGCCCCGGCCCCAGCGTCACGGACAGCAATTGCCCGCTCTGCACCACCGGATCGCCCACGGCGACGCCTTGCGTGCTCTCGTACACCTGCGCATCGGCGGTATTGCCCCGCACGCGCAGGATCTCGGCCTTCAACCGCTCCTGCCGACCGCCCGCGGCCAGACGGCTGGGCAGAACAAACACCATCTCGTTCTTGACCAGGGCGCCGGGCGTTCCGTCGGGCCTGTCCAGCGCCTCGATCTGCACCAACCCCTCCTGCACCGCGACAATGCGGGCGGTCGCGACCTCGTCCTCGGGACTAAGGGCCATGTCGGCAACGCTCATGCGCGGGCTCCTTCGGCTTGCAAATGGGGAAACTGCCGCAGCGCGCTTTCGGTCAGTTCGGTAAAGCGCTGTGCGGCGGCCACGCTGTCGGCCTTGGCCCAGCGGTCAAAGATGTTCCACTTCAGCACGTAAATCACCACCGCCTCGAAATCGAAATGATGCCGCCCCGCATGGCGCTGCAGCTGGCGAAAGGTGACGTCCAGCAAATGACGCTGCAGCCCCAGCGGATCACCCGCCTCCAAAAGCTGACCGGCCCGCCGCAACCACGGCATCGACCGCTCAAGGCCAAAGGCAGGGTCGCGCCAATGCGCGGCGATCTGAGAGGTCCAGACGCCATAGCCCCAATCCCCTCGGGCGCCCCTGCCCCACCGTGCCGCATCCGCAACGCGGCCACGGCGGTGCGCAGCTCCATCCGCTCATCAACAATGCGGCGTAACGTGCGGTTCGGCAGATCGGCCATCACCGCCTTGGCCCGGCCCACAAGCGTGCGCAAATCCGACGCACGATCATAAGCCGACCAACTGAGCAGCCCCTCGATGCGCGCCAAAATCTGCGCGTCCCGCGCGGTCAACGCCGACAAACGCCGCTCCAACCGCAACCGCGACAGCGGTGGACGCTTCGCCACGAACAGCCGCTCCGAACTCGGCAGGCTCGCAACCAGCGCGACATAGGCATCAGGATCAGACATGGCTACTTGATCACCCCTTCCAGCACGGCGCGAAAGCGCGGTTGCAAATGCTGCATCAGCAGCGCGGCAATGGCCTGATCCGACAGATCCAGCGCCACACCATCGTCCCCCGCCCGCGCGCGGATACCGCCATGCAGATCACTCGCGGCATAGAGCGTCACGCCCGCCTTCAACTTCTCCTGCGCCAGCCCCAGAACATATTTGGTCAACGCCCCCGACTGGATGTCATCGGCATTGGCGGTGATGGCCTCCGGCCCCACCACCTCGGCAGGCAGGATCACACTGGCGCCCTCCCCCACCGACGCGGCCTGCCCGGCCCGGCCCACCAGCTCCAGCACCATCCGGCGCAACATCTCGGGGTCGGACATCTCGGCACTGACCATGCGCTGCACATCCTGCTCGAACTGGGCCATTAGGGTCGATTTCATGGTCAGAACGGCATCGCGCATCGCCGTGTTCAACGCCTCCTCGCCTGCCCGTGCATACCGGTCGGCGGCCCGCTTCGCCTCCGCCCGCGTCCTGTCGGCGGCGTCTTCGGCATCGGCCACAATCCGCGCCGCCTCCGCCTGCGCATCGGCCACCAAACGCTCGGCTTCGGCTGTCCCGGCTGCAACGCCGTCATGGCGCAGCCGCGCGATCAACGCATCGACCCCCTTGGCCGTCTCCTGCTCCGCCGCCATCACGCAATCCCCGCGCTGATCACCAGGGCAAAGACAAAGGCAAAGACGCCAAACCCCTCGATGATGGCCGCAGGGGCAAGGGCCAGACCAAAGATCTCGGGCTTTTCCTTCGACGCATTGATCGCCGCGGCACAGGCGCGCCCCTGCCAGATCCCGCAGTAGAGCAGCGCAATGCCCGCCAGCAGCCCCACACCAAACAGGCCCCCCGCATTCTCCACCGTCACCTCGCGGTTCAGCGTGAACATGATGACAATGCCATAGATCACAAAGGTCGACGGAAAGGCCGAGATGCCGACAAACCGGCCATAGCCGCCCTCGGTCTCAAGCATCGCGCCAATGCTCGCCTGCCCCGCAATCGAACACCCGATGGAACTGGCCACGGCCCCCAGGGCCATGGGGGCGAAAATGCCCACCCACCCCAGTGCGAGTACGAACTCCGTCATTCCTGAACCTCCTTGCGGGCAAACGCGCGAAAGACGACGCCTTCCTCGGGCAGACCCCATTTGTAAAACTCGATGAAGTTAAGCCGCAGGCCGTGGACCACCCCGCTCATCATGGCGAGGGCAAAGTTCAGCACGTGACCGATGATGAAAATCAGCAGTCCGCCCAGCAGGGCAAGGCCAGACCCCGACGCCATCACATCCGCCGCCAGCCCGTTGAACGTGATCGCCAGCGACGCCGACGCCAGCCCAAGCGCAAAGAGGCGCATATAGGACAGCACATCACCAAACATACCCATCAGCCCGGCGGCCCCCTTGAGCGCATCAAATCCGCGCCAAAGCCAGTCGGTGGGCTGCGTGACAGGCCGGTCACTGGCAAACCACATGACCAGAAGCACCCCCAGCACCATCAGCGCCCCGCCCACGCTGCGGGGCGCCCCCTCAAGCCCGCCGATCCACAGCGTCGCCCCACCAATCAGCAGCGCGATCCACCCCAGATTGCCAAACCGGCTGCGCGTCGCCTTCGCGGCAAAGGCCATCGCATTGGCAAAGCAGATGTGCAGCACCCCGATCAGGATCGACAGGGTCATCATCGTGTCAAAATCGTTCAGATCCAGAAATGCAAAGCCGCCCAGCACGCCCTGCTCGGGTGGACCAAAGCCGAAATAGCTGCCGACGATCACACCAAAGGCCACCGTCGCCGCCGCCAGATACAGGCCCATCCGCCGCCACGCGCGTAGCGCAGCGGTGGCCCCCAACCGGCGCCAAAATACCAGCACAAGCAGCCCCACAACGATGCCATAGCCCGCATCCGCCACGATCATGGCAAAGAACAGGGCAAAGGACAGCATCAGCATCCGCGTCGGATCCCAGGCCCCATAATGCGGGGTCTGGTAAAAGGTCGCCAGATCCACACCCGCACCGGCGTCATCCGGCTGGACCAGCAAGGTGGGTGGCGTGTCCCCCTGCCCCGGCGCCTCGATCAACACGGCCAGACCCAGATCGGCACAGGTCTGTTCCACCTCGGGCACCCGCGCCTCGGGCACCCAGCCCTGCACCGCAAACAGGTCCGGATCGCGCAAGGCCTGCGTGTCGGCAAAGGCACGCTCGGCCAACGTCTCCGCCTCCGACAACTTGCCGCGCAGCAGGGTCAGATACCGCGTCAGCGCCATCCGCTCCCCCAGCAGGGTCTCGATCTCGATCTCGGCCGTCTCCAGCTCCGCCTCAAGCACACGGCCCGGCTTCGACCCCAGATGCACACGCGGCACGGGCAGCAGATCAACGGGTGGCTCCTCCGGACTCAGCACAACGACAAACAGGTGCCGCGTGTCCTGACCGACAATCTCCCACGGCAGGTCCACCATTTGCAGCGCCGCGCGGTGCTTCACCGGCAATTGCCAGAACCACAGCCGCTGCCCGGCCAGGCTCTCCAGCGGCGGAAACTCGAAATCCCCCCACGGCTCCATACGCGCCAACCGATTGGCCAGCGCATCCCGCCGGTCCCGCGCCGCGCGCAACCGGTCCTTCAGCGCCAGCACATCAACCACAAAACCCTGCACGTCGAACGCGGGATCGCTGCGCACCTGCCGCCGCGGCCCCGGCACCACAGCCAGAAAGCGCAGCGCCTTATAGGCATCCTCCGCCTCCCGGCTCACCCGCTTCTCCGCCCGCGTCTCGACCGGCGCCAGCGGCAGCAGGTGCATCACGCCCAGATCCTGCAACCGCGTCAGCGCCGCATCCTGCGCCGCCACAGGCCCGACAAGGCTCAGCTTTTTCAGGGGCGCGATGCTCATGCCGCCCCCCGCTTGCGCTTGGCGATCTTCGACCGGGTGACGGCGCTCGTCTGCTCGTCGCTCAGGTAGATACGGATCTTCTTGATGTTGGCGCGGGCGGTCGGGATCAGCACCTTGTCAAACAGGTTCAGCCGCTGGGTCACGGTCTTCACGGCCCCATCCAGCACCTCGACCCGCTGCCGCGCCACCTGGACCCGCAGCCGCGCCGTCAGCATGTCGTGCAACAGGTGCGTCACATGATCGACCCAATGGGGCAGAACCATGGGCGAATAGGGGCGCACCGTCACCTCGATCCGGTCAAGGACCGGCAGGCAGGTGCCCACCACGTTCTCCTCGGCCAGATGGTAATCGGTCAACTCCACCAACCCGCCCAGATCAATGTCGCGATTGCTCAGCATCGGCACATCGCGGCCCACCTGTGCGGCCAGCCGATCCACCTCCGCCTGCAACGCCGCGACCTCTGCCACCGCCTTCGCGCGCTCCGCCATCAACTGCTGGCGCTTCAGATCCAGCGAAGGCAAAAACCGCTCGTAGCTGCGCAACTGCGCCGCCTCGCGGGCCAGCGACGATTTATTCAGCTGCAACCGCGCCATGCGACCCCTTGGGGAAATACGTGTCGATCAGGGTCTGCTTCATCAGCAACTGTTCGGGGGCAAAGCACTCGGCCAAGGTCTGCCAGCACAGATCCAGCGCCTCCTCCAGCGGGATGGACACGTTGATGTCCATGAACCGCGCCCGGAACAGGTCACCGAACTTCAAAACCTGCCGGTCATAGTCCGACAATTCAAAGGCCATCGCCTGTTTCTGGGCCGCATCCCGCGCCTCGGAGTAAAACCGGATCATCGTGTTCATGATCTGGCCGTGATCCTCGCGCGTGGTCTTGCCCACCACGTTCTGTTTCAGGCGGGACAGGCTGCCAAACGGGTCGATCACGCCGGAATGCAGATAGAACTGCCCCTCGGTGATGTAGCCGGTGTTGTCGGGCACCGGATGGGTGACATCATTGCCGGGCATGGTCGTCGCAGCCAGAATGGTGACCGACCCACCCTTGGCATAGTCACACGCCTTCTCATACCGCCGCGCCAACTCGCTATAGAGGTCGCCCATATAGCCGCGCTGCGACGGCACACGCTCCTGACTGATGCCAACCTCCTTCATCGCATCGGCATAGGCGGTCATGTCGGTCAGCAGGACCAGCACGCGCTTGCCCTCCTCCACCGCGAACTTCTCGGCCACGGCCAGGGCCAGATCGGGCACCAGCAACCGCTCGACCAGCGGATCGGACGCCTGATTGACGAACATGACCGTGCGCGAAAACACCCCCGCATCCTCGAACGACTGCCGGAAGGTGTGGAAGTCGTCAAAGATCAGGCCCATGCCGCCAAACACGACCACATCCGCATCCGCCTGAATGCCGATGCGGGCCAGAAACGGGTTATAGGGCTCGCCCGACACGGAAAAGATCGGAATCTTCTGGCTTTCGACCAGCGAATTGAACACGTCGATCATCGGCACATCGGTGCGGATCATGCGCTTGGGCACGATCCGCTCGGCCGGGTTCACCGACGGCCCGCCAATGTCATAGCGCGGCTCACCGCTCAGATCGGGGCCGCCATCCACCGGCGCCCCTGCCCCGTCAAAGACACGGCCCAGAATGTTGCCGGAATAAGGCACCTGCATCGGATGACCCAGAAACGTCGCACTCGCCCCGGTCGAAATCCCCTTGGTCCCCGAAAACACCTGCAAGGTGACGGTATCGCGCGCAATCCGAAT
Organism: Tateyamaria omphalii; assembly: GCF_001969365.1. NCBI lineage: Bacteria > Pseudomonadati > Pseudomonadota > Alphaproteobacteria > Rhodobacterales > Roseobacteraceae > Tateyamaria > Tateyamaria omphalii. The sequence continues at coordinate 61,136 of NZ_CP019313.1, forward strand.
GACTTGCGCCAACGAAGACGCCCCATCGACACTTTTCACCACCGCCAAATCGCCATAGCGCACCACGCTGCCCGCGTCCGCACCCTCGGGCACGCGAACCTTCAGCGTGTCGCCGACAATCTCCAGCACCTGCGAATAGCGGATCAGCTCACGTACCATGGCGCACCTGCTGTCCCGTCGCCGCGCCGTGCAGGGGTGCGGCCTCGTGAAAGGTGATGCCGGTCACGTCCGGCGAAATCACCGTGCCCCCCTCCCCCGCCACCATCGCGCTCAGGTCAGACACCGCGCCGATGGCCGCCACCTTGCCTGTGGCGCGCACGAACTGACAGGCGGCGGCGACCTTGATGCCCATGGTCCCTGCCGCAAACCCATGCCGTTCCAGCGCCTCGGGCGACGCCGTCCTGACCGCGCGCTGATCGGCAGTGCCCCAGTCCAGAAACACGGCACCCACATCGGTGGCGGCAATGAACATATCGGCGCCGACCTCCCGCGCCAAAAGCTCGGCGGCAAAATCGCGATCGACAACCGCCTCGACCGCCACCAGATCGCCCGCATCATTGTAGGCGGTGGGAACGCCCCCGCCGCCTGCACAGATAACAAGCGTGCCCTGTTCGACCAGCCACTGCAGGGGGCGCTTCTGAAAAATACGGCGCGGGCGCAGGGCGGCAACGGCACGGCGCCACCCTGCCCCATCGGCGCGCATCTCCCACCCTGTCCGGGCAACGATGCGCTCCGCCTCCGCCCGGTCATGGACAGGGCCGACACAACAGGTCGGCTCGTCAAAGGCCGGGTCATCCAGATCCACCTCAATCATGGGGATCAGGGTCGCAATCGGCGTATCAAACGGCAGCCAATTGCCCAATTCCTGCTCAAGCATATAGCCCGTCAGGCTCTCGGTCTGCGCGCCCAGCACATCCCGCGGAAGGGCCCCGCCGTGCTCAGCCTGCAGCGCCAGAACACCGGCCTGCGGCCCGTCTCCATGGGCGACGATCAACTGATGCTCCAACGCGATCCGGGCCAGCGCCTTGGCGGCACAGACCAAATTGGCCCGCTGATCGTCCGCACCCAGATCACGCTCCGCACCCAAAAGGGCGGTTCCGCCCAAAGCCGTTACAATACGCATCCTCAGCGGCCCCCTGCCCCACACATATTGCATCGCAAGGCACCGATACGCCCGCCACGCCCCGTGCGGGCAGCGCGCGGCAGCGGCGGCACAGTCAGTGCAAACAGCATGGTATGACCCGCTTTCGGACGCTGCATCTTTCCCACGTCAATGGCCTGTCGGGCATGCGCGGCACCGCACATGCTGGCGCGCACTCTAGGCATGGGGGACCGGGGCGAATTGACCTGCGTCAACTCCCTGCGCGTTCCGCTCAAACTTGCCGCTGCGTCACCTTACGGCCCAGGCGGAGTGCTGCCAGCGGTTGCAAAAGACAGCACGGGTTCAGACGCCCTGGCGGAGACCCAGATCGCAGCCCACCTGCCTTCAGATCACTGTCAGGATCGGACCCAAGCCCAAAGCGCCGGCCCAACAAGACGCCCCTCCCGGCGGGCCGGTCCTGGACCGGTTGTGTGTCGGGTTTGCGGGACTTTGCTGCCGTTTGCTGCAAACGCACCAATGTCTGGATTAGAAAATTCCAAGAAGCGAATGGGTGTGTTCGGAACGCGCTTGTGGGTGTGGTGACGTGTAGCCATTATCGGCTGCACTAAGATGAATTAGAAACAACACGTATGAAGGTAGAATATGGCAAAGAAGGCCGCGAGATTAAGCGATATGGTGTCGTCGTTCGGAGAAACCACACTGCATTGCCCTGCTTGTGACGGGTTTTACCTCCACCAAGGGCGCACTGAAGTTTTCAATCGGGGTGAGGATGAGAACGAGGGAACGCACGTCGTCATTGAAGGTGATAATGTTCAGACCAACCGCGATCTAGCGGGCAATCCGAGCAGTCGCCGTCACGGTCTAACTATTCATTTCACCTGTGAAAACTGCCCTGCCGAAGTGCAAATGCACGTCTATCAACACAAAGGAAACACGTTTGTAGGCATGGAATATCAGGACGGCGAAGCATGAATAAAGTCTGCCCTGCTGGAGATTGTTCGGGTGGAACCGTCGGTCGTCAAAGCGATATGAGCGAAGGTATGCTTGAGAAACTTCCCAAGGAGCATAGAGACGCTGTCGGGAGGCCGAAGCGTTGCTCATATTGTGGGTGCGTCTACGACGGCGCTACCAAGCAGATTTTTGGTTTCTATGATAACTATAACTTGGGCCAAGGCTGGAAACCTAGCCGACACATTTCGGAATCTTAGATATTTTTCTAGTTTCACGGCGTCCTCAAGGACGTTCCCGAAGACATATATGTAGCAGCCATTCGCGGCGGTGCAGAACTCGGCCAAATGGGCTCAAACCGGACCCTCGCCCGCACCGCCAGACACAACCACTATCTTGCGTCTTGTGCCGAAAAACACCGACACAACAACATGTTGAAAATATCGGTACATCGGGAACAGAAAACTCGGTATAACGGGAACACATCAGATTCGGTACATCGGGAACAGACGTGACAGACAAACAAGTGGACCTCTTCCTCGATCAGCTCGCCGACGCGCCTGTCAAGGACGAGCGTGCGCTGATGGAATTTCCGTTCTTCTCCCTCCAGAAACGCCCCCGCATGACGCCCTTCATCTTCGATGACGGCACCGTCAAGATCGAGATCCAGCCGGGCCACAAGGGCATCGCGACCATCTGGGACAAGGACATCCTGATCTACCTCACCTCGCTGGTGAACGAACGCATCGAAAACGGCCGCTTCGACGCCGACGCCTCCAGCACCATCCAGGACCGCACGATCACCTTCTCGGCCTACGACTTCCTGAAAGTCACCGGCCGCAGCTCCGGCAAGCGCGCCTACGAGCTGTTCCTCGACGCACTTGACCGCCTCCGCTCGACCAACATCCTCACCAACATCACTGCAGGCGACGAACGCGAACGCCGCGGGTTCGGCTGGATCGAAGACTGGCGCGTCATCGAACGCACCAACCGCCGCGGGCAAAAGGTGATGGGCGCGGTCGAGGTCACCATGAACCGCTGGATGTTCAACGCCATCGTCAAGGACCGGCGCGTGCTGACCATCAACCGCGATTATTTCCGCCTCTCCAAAGGGTTGGAACGCCGGCTGTATGAACTTGCCCGCAAACACGTGGGCCGCCAGCCCGAATGGTATATCGGCATCAAGCGACTCGCGGAAAAATGCGGCTCCATCGACACCGAACGCAAATTCAAGTTCCGCATCAACGAGATTTGCGAGGCCGGAACCATCCCCGACTACCACGTGCAGATCGTGGACCCCTCCACCGTCTCCACCCCGTTCAAGACCAAGGGCAAGCAGGCGCTTGTCCGCTTCCAACCCAAATTCGACGACCAAAATGTTCCCGATGTACCGATAGCGGTGAACCTCGATGTCGCCCATTCGGTCCTCACGGAGGTCAAGCACGCCAACCCCGAATACGACATCCAGTACATCCTCTCCGCCTGGCAGGATTGGGCGTCGAAAAAGGACGAACCGGTCAAAAACCCCAACGCCGCCTTCCGCGCATTCGCCAAAAAGTACATCGAGGCGAATCCGATCTGGTGACTCGGTACTTCGGGAACATTCCCTCGGTACATCAGGAACAACCCATTCGGTACATCAAGAACAGATCTTCGGTACAACAGGAACGCATCTTCGGTACATCAGGAACGCCACGCAAACCCAAACCCCTGAATTCACTGAACCTTCCCACAAGCTTAACGATCTAACAAACCTAACCATATTTCTAACAGAAATAACCAAACCGCTGTGTAGAGACTGATTTCGACCTCACCCCCCAGAACTTTTCCCTAGAAACGCGCACAACTTTTCCAAAACCAGCGTTCCCGAAGTACCGACACCGCCCCCAAAACCCACGCCCGCAGCGCGATGGCAACTTTCCGCCGAACGCATCGGCAGTCGTACGCTTGTGATGCACGACCCCCATCCCTACCTGCGACGAGGACAAGCAGCCGGAGGCGCATGATGAAGGACTTGGAACACGACCCCGAACCCGGCAGCGCCCGCGACGATCATCCGATCCGCAAGATCCTGTCGTCGATGACCATGGGCGCCTCCCCCGCCTCCGAACTTAACATGTGGACGGACTGGGCCACGCACCTCGCCACCGCCCCCGACAAGCAGCTGGATCTGGCCCGCAAGGCCCAACAAAACTGGACCAACTGGCTCGCCTTCATGGCCAAGGGGTGCCCCGCAGACCCAGACCACTGGCCCACCCAACCCAAGAAAACCGATCGCCGGTTCAAAGACCCGCTTTGGACAAAACCGCCCTACGCTGCCTACGCCCAGGCCTTTCTGCTGACCGAAGAGTTCTGCGACACCGCCACCTCCGACATCCCCGGCCTAACGCCCGCCAACGATGCCGCCATGACCTTCACGGTCCGCCAGATGCTCGATGCGATGGCGCCCAGCAACTTCCTCGCCACCAACCCCGAAGCGCTCAAGCGCACCGCCGAAACCGGCGGGCAAAACCTGATCGAAGGGGCATTTCACGCCTTTGCAGACACGCAAAACGCCTTCAATCGCACCCGGACGAAACCGACCAAGCAGGTCGGCAAGGACGTCGCCGTCACACCGGGCAAAGTTGTCCTGCGCACCCACCTGATGGAGCTGATCCAATACGCGCCCGCGACCGACACGGTACATCGGGAACCAATCCTGATGGTGCCTGCCTGGATCATGAAATATTACATCCTGGACCTCAGCCCCGACAATTCGATGATCCGCTACCTGACGGAACAGGGCTTTACGGTCTTTGCGATCTCATGGCGCAATCCCGACGCCACCGACGCGCATCTGGGCATGATGGACTACCTCGAACAGGGGCCGATGACGGCACTTGATCACATCTGCAAAACCACCGGCGCGGACCGGGTCCACGCCACCGGCTACTGCCTCGGCGGCACACTCATGTCGATTGCGGCGGCACAGATGGCCCGCGACGATGACAAGCGACTGGCCAGCCTCACGCTCCTCGCCGCCCAGACAGACTTTACAGAAGCGGGCGAACTCACGCTGTTCATCAACGAAAGCCAGGTTTCCGTGCTCGAAGACGTTATGGCAGAACAAGGCTGCCTCGAAGCCAACCAGATGATGAGCGCCTTCCAGATGCTGCGCTCCAACGACCTGATCTGGTCCCGAATGATCCGCCGCTACCTCATGGGCGAGGGCGAGGCAGAGATGAATGACCTCATGTCGTGGAACGCCGACAGCACGCGCATGCCCGCGCGGATGCACTCCGAATACCTGCGCCAGATGTTCCTGAACAATGACCTTGCCGCCGGACGATATCATGTGGACGGACGGGCCGTGTCCCTGCGCGACATTCGCGTTCCGATCTTTGGCGTGGGCACCGAAACCGACCACATCGCGCCCTGGAAATCGGTGTTCAAGATCCACGATCTGGGCCATGCCGACGTGACCTTTGCGCTGACCAATGGCGGCCACAATGCCGGGGTCATTTCCAAACCCGGCCACAACCGCCGCCACTACCGCCTGCACACCATCCGGGACGATGAAAACACGCTCACGCCCGAGGACTGGATGCAGGTGGCCCAGATGCAGCAGGGCAGCTGGTGGCCCGCCTGGACCGCGTGGCTGGCCACACATTCGGGCGACAGGATCGCACCCCCAAAAATGAGCGGCACGCTGGAGGACGCGCCGGGAACCTATGTCAAAATGGAGTAGGATATGTTGCCCAAATCAGAGTTCCTTGTTGGAAAGAAGGGGCTCGTCGTCGGCGTGGCCAATGACCACTCCATCGCTGCGGGCTGTGCCCGCGCCTTTCATGCCTCCGGTGCCGATCTCGCACTGACCTACCAGACGGAAAAATCCCGCAAGTTCGTGGCACCCGTCGCCGACGCGGTCGAAGCGGATATTTTCATGCCGCTCGACGTCACCGACGACGCCCAGATCGACGCGGTGTTCGACGCGATGCGGGCGCGCTGGGGGCGGCTTGATTTTCTGATCCACTCCATCGCCTTCTGCCCGCGCGACGATCTGCATGGCCGGGTTGTGGATTGTTCGAAACAGGGGTTCGGGATCGCGATGGACGTGTCGGTCCATTCCCTGATCCGGCTCGCCCGGCGGGCCGAACCGATGATGACCGACGGCGGCACCATCCTCACCGTGTCCTATCACGGCGCCGAACGGGTCATCGACAATTACAACATCATGGGCCCGGTCAAGGCCGCGCTCGAGGCGACAACCCGCTACCTCGCCGTCGAATTGGGGCCAAAGAACATCCGCGTGAACGCCATGTCCCCCGGTCCGCTGCAAACCCGCGCCGCCTCCGGTATCGACCATTTTGACGCGCTGATCGACGACGCCAAAACCCGCGCGCCGCTGCACCAGCTGACCACCATAGACGAGGTTGGCGCCATGGCCGCCTGCCTCGTGTCGGACTTCGCGCGCTCCGTCACCGGAAACACCGCCTATATCGACGGAGGACACCATGTCGTCTGACATCAGCCCCAGCATGGGATACATCGAAAACCGCCCCTTTGATGACATTTCGGTGGGCGACAGCGCCGAATTGGTGCGCACGCTCACAGCACAGGACATCGACGCCTTCGCCGTCGTCTCAGGCGACGTGAACCCGGCCCATGTGGACGCGGAATTCGCAAATGCAGAGGTGTTTCACAAGGTCATCGCCCACGGCATGTGGGGCGGTGCCCTGATCTCGAATGTGCTGGGCACGCAACTGCCCGGCCCCGGCACGATTTACCTGGATCAGAGCCTAAAATTTCTCAAACCGGTGGGCATTGGCGACACGGTGACCGTTCGGGTGACGGTGACGGAAAAGCATGCGGAAAAAAAGCGTCTCACGCTTGACTGCGTGTGTACCAACGGCGACGGTAAGCCTGTGATCACCGGGCAGGCGGTTGTGCTGGCCCCCACGGAAAAGATCAGGCGCCCCCGCGTCGTCATGCCCGATCTGGTGATGCACCGGCGCGGCGCGAACCATGACCGTTTGCTTGACGCCGCGCGCCAGCACCCTGCCCTGCCCACCGCCGTCGTGCATCCCTGCGATGCAACGTCTCTAACCGCGGCGTTAGACACGTTTTCCCAGGGTCTGATCCACCCTCTTCTTGTAGGACCACAGGCCCGGATCCGCGCCGTCGCCGAGGCCGAAGGACTCGACCTGTCGGGCCTCGATATCATCGACACAGCGCACAGCCACGCCTCCGCCGAACGCGCCGTCGCCCTCGTCCGCGAGGGCCGCGCGCAGGCCCTGATGAAAGGCGCGCTGCATACCGACGAGATCATGTCCGCCGTCGTGTCCAAGGCCACCGGCCTGCGCAGCGAACGGCGGATGAGCCATGTCTACGTGATGGACGTGCCCACCTACCCCAAGCCGCTCCTGATCACTGACGCCGCGATCAACATCGCGCCCGATCTTCAGACCAAGGCCGACATCGTCCAGAACGCCATCGACCTCGCCCACGCCATCGGGATCGACGCGCCCAAGGTCGCGCTGCTCTCGGCCGTCGAAACCATCACCCCCCGGATGCAGTCCACGGTCGAGGCCGGTGCCCTCTGCAAGATGGCCGACCGGGGCCAGATCAAGGGCGGCATTCTGGACGGCCCGCTGGCCTTCGACAATGCGATCTCCATGCGCGCCGTGGCGAGCAAGGGCATCACCTCTCCGGTCGCGGGTCAGGCCGATATTCTGGTCGCCCCGGACCTCGAAGCCGGGAACATGATCGCCAAGCAGCTGATGTATCTGGCAGGGGCCGAGGCCGCGGGGATCGTGCTGGGCGCACAGGTTCCCATCATCCTCACCAGCCGCGCCGACGACCGCCGCACCCGCGTCGCCTCCGCCGCGATCGCGTCGCTGTTCAGCGGGTCGGTGACACGATGAGCGGCGCGATCCTGACGCTGAACACCGGCTCGTCCTCGCTGAAATTCGGCCTCTACCGCGACGCCGCCGAACCCGAGATGCTGCTGACAGGGCAGGTGGATGGGCTGGGTCAAAAGGCTCAGCTGGTGATCGAGAAATCCACGAGGACCATTGACGCGCCAACCCACGAAAGCGCGCTGGCCCAGGTCATCACAGCGCTGCGTCCGCATCTGTCGGGGCTGACCATCTCCGGCATCGGGCACCGCATCGTGCACGGGGGGCCGCGCTTCGCCGAGCCGATGGTTCTGACCCCCGATGTCCTGACCGCGCTCGCCGAGTTCTCACCCCTCGCGCCACTTCACCAGCCCCACAACCTGGCGGGGGTGACGGCGGCCCGCGCTGCCTTTCCGGACGCGGTGCAGGTGGGGTGTTTCGACACGGCCTTTCACCGGGGCCACCCGTGGGTCAACGACACCTTTGCGCTGCCCCGGAATTTCTATCACGAGGGGGTGCGGCGCTATGGGTTTCACGGGCTGAGTTACGACTACATCACCGGCGTGATCGCGGCCGAGGATCCGGGGCTGCACAAGAGAAAAATGGTGATTGCCCACCTTGGGAACGGCGCGTCGATGTGTGCGGTTCGGGAGGGCAAAAGCGTGGGGTCGACCATGGGTTTCTCGGCCTTGGACGGGCTGCCGATGGGGACGCGGTGCGGGCAGATTGACCCGGGTGTGGTGCTGTATCTGATCGAGCAGCGGGGGATGGCGCCGAGCGATGTTCTGGCGATGCTGTACCGGGAGAGCGGGCTTTTGGGCCTGTCAGGGCTGACGAGTGACATGCGGACCTTGCTGGCTTCGGACGCTCGGGAAGCGGGGGAGGCGATTGATTATTACGTGTTCCGGGCGCGGCGGGAGATTGGGGCTTTGACCGCCGTGCTGGGCGGGATTGATGCGCTGGTTTTTTGCGGCGGGATTGGGGAGAATGCTTCCGTTATCCGGGCGCGGATTGTGGAAGGGTTGGAGTATTTGGGGATTGGGATTGAACCCCAGGCCAACCTTCGGAATGATCGGGAGATCGGGTCCGGGCCGACGCGGGTGATGGTTATTCCGACGGATGAGGAGCGGATCATTGCGCGGGCGGTGAATGTGGCGCTTTCAGAGCGACTTAACCCGGTCAGCTGAGGCTTTTGACAGCCGTGCAAATGGGAATACGCTTTTAGAAACAATGCGGTACGGTGCATTGGCCGTTTCTTAACGATCCGTTCCGGCGGCGCTGTCCCGCCTATGTGCCACAGAAAACTGTTGTGGATAACCCGCCATCGCGGTATTCACAGTTCAAGAGCACAAATCGCGCAAAAAGCGGTATTACATGAGGCGGCAGCATGGGAACCCCCAAGTTAGAGACTGATATGGTCGCATTGCCCTTTGACGAGGTGATCCTGCGTCAGGGAGAATTGATCTCGGACCGGCTGAATATTCTGCGGCAGCAACAATACCCGCCAAATGCGCAGAAAGGGCTGCGGCAGTTTTCGCTGGCGGAGGTGGCGTATTTCCTGGGCGTCACGCAATCCACGATCAAGAAGCTGCATCTGGAGGGGAAGGGGCCTGCGCCTGAAACGTCGCCCTCTGGTCGCCGGTCTTACACTGCCGCGCAGATGCTGGAGCTGCGCGCCTATCTGGATGCGCATGGCCGTCCGGGCAAGCGGCAATATCTGCCGCACCGGACCGAGGGTGAGGCGTTGCACGTCATCTCGGTCGTGAACTTCAAGGGCGGGAGCGGCAAGACGACGACCGCGGCGCATCTGGCGCAGCACCTTGCGTTGAAGGGGCACCGTGTGCTGGCGGTGGATCTGGACCCGCAGGCGTCACTGACGGCGTTGCATGGGATTCAGCCCGAGTTAGACTCTGTTTCGTCGCTGTATGAGACGCTGCGCTATGATGATCAGCGCCAGCCGATCAGCGCGGTGATCCGGCCCACGAACTTTCCGAACCTCGACATCGTGCCTGCGAGCCTTGATCTGCAGGAATACGAGTATGACACGCCCGTGGCGCTGACCAGCACCGACCCCACGGAGGGGCGGACGTTCTTCACCCGCATCTCGAAGGCGCTGGAGGAGGTGGAGGACCGCTATGACATCGTGGTCATCGACTGCCCGCCGCAGCTTGGCTATCTGACCCTGACGGCGCTTACCGCGTCGAGTTCGGTGCTGATCACGGTGCATCCGCAGATGCTGGACGTGATGTCGATGAGCCAGTTTCTGTTGATGCTGGGCGGTATCCTGCAAACCATTCGCGAGGCGGGCGCGGAGATGCGGCTGCAATGGTTCCGCTATCTTGTGACGCGGTTCGAACCGACGGATGGGCCGCAAAAGCAGATGGTCGGGTTCTTGCAGGCGATGTTCCCCGAGCAGATGCTGGAAGCGCAGATGGTCAAATCCACCGCCATTTCGGATGCGGGGATCACGAAACAGACGCTGTACGAGGTCGAGCGGGGGCAGTTTGTGCGCGCCACCTATGACCGTGCGATGGGGTCGCTGAACGCGGTGAATGACGAGATTGCGGGGCTGGTGCATCAGGCCTGGGGTCGTGACCTGCCGTGAGACTAGGAGGATGACATGGCGCGAAAAGACCTGTTGAAATCCGTGATCGGGCAGCCGACCGACACGCCGAGCGGGGCAGGGCGGTCAAGCTATGCGATGCGGGGCGCGTCGAAGTCGATGAAGGTGTCGATTGACAGCCTGGCGGAGAATTCCAAGCGCCTGATGGAAGGCGAAACCATTGTCGAGATTGATCCCGGTCTGGTCGATGTGTCCTTTGTCAGTGACCGGTTGAGCGGGGATGACGATGCGTTTGACGATCTGAAGGCGTCGATTGCGGCCAGCGGGCAGGACACGCCGGTGCTGTTGCGCCCGCATCCTGACACGCCGGATCGCTACATGGTGGTGTTTGGCCATCGCCGGGTGCGTGTGGCGCGTGATCTGGGTCGCCCTGTGCGTGCAGTCGTCAAGGATCTGGACGATGTGGGCCATGTGCTGGCGCAGGGGCAGGAGAACACGGCGCGGGCCGATCTGTCGTTTATCGAGAAGGCGCAGTTTGCCAAGAACCTGGCCGATCTGGGGCAGGGGCGGGAGGTGATCCAGCAGGCGCTGACCGTCGATGCGAGCCGCCTGTCGCGGATGCTGTCGGTGGCCCAGACCGTGCCGCCGGTGATCGTGCAGGCCATTGGACCGGCCAAGCAGATCGGGCGCGACCGGTGGGAAGAGTTCAAGAAGCTGATGGCGGACCCTGCCAATGAGGGGATCGCATATCGCATCGCCAATTCGGACGCCTTTCGCGCGCTGGACAGCGATATGCGGTTCGAGATGATCCAGACCAAGGTGGCCGAGGCAGGCACGTTGCCCAAGCGCAAGCGGGCCCGGACCGTGGCGCCCAAGCGCACCTGGACGGCCGGAGAGGGCCGGATCAAGGGCGTGGTAGGGCGCAGCGGGCGTGCCTATAGCATATCCCTGACGGCGCAGGATGCGGCGGCGTTTGGCGACTATCTGGCGGAGAACCTGGATCAGCTGTACGCCGATTTTCGCAAGAAGGCGCGCGGCGGGTTCTGATCAGCGCGTGTCCCGTGGGGGGCGTGCAGACTGGCGGTGCATGAGGATGGGCGCGCAGTGCAGGCTTTGCCGATTTGCGGTGTCCGGGTGCGTAATCGCCTGTGTTAGAGCCTGTCCTGCCTCTTGCCCGATCTGCCTTGCGGGCAGGCGTACCGTCGTCAGGGGCGGTTCGATGTCGGAGGATCCCTTGAAGTCACCGATGCCCACGATCGAGATGTCATGGGGGACGGACAGCCCCGTGGCGTGGGCGGCGTAGAGCGCGCCGGAGGCCAGTACGTCGTTGCCGCAGATCAGCGCGGTGGGCCGGTCCGGTTGTGCAAACAGGGTCTGGGCGTCCTGTTTTGATTCCGAGATGCTGTAGACGGTGGTGAGCGACCAAGGCTCCGGCACCGTGACGCCCGCGTCGGCCAGTGTGTGCAGCACCACGTCGCGCCGGGCCTGCGCCCGGTCGTTGCCTTGGGTGGGTGGGAACATGCACGCGATGCGGCGGTGGCCCAGCGACAGGACATGTTCGGCGATCATGCGCCCCGCCAGTTCGTTGTCGGCCCCGATGGAGGGGTAGCGGGAGTGCGCGGCGTAGTTCCAGATCAGGACCGAGGGGATGCGTTGCTGGTCGAGGAGCTGGAACACCGCCTCGTCATGGTCGAGCCCGGTCAGCACCACGCCGTCCACCCGGTGTTCGAGGAATTTGCGCAGGATCGCGTATTCGCGTTGCAGGTCATAGCCGTGCGAGGCGAGCAGGATCGTGAAGCCGGTGTCCGCGACGGTGTCGGAGAACGCCTGCACCACCTCGGCAAAGATGGCGTGGTCGAGCGTGGGGATCAGGACGCCGATGGTGCCCGAGCGGATGCCGTGGATCGTTTGGGCCGCCCGGTTGCGGATATAGCCGGTTTTGCGCACGGCGGTGTCGATGCGTTTGCGGGTGGCGGGGGCCAGCAGGTCGGGATGGTTGAAATAGCGCGATACGGTGGAGGCGGAGACGCGGGCGGCTTTTGCCACGGTGACGATGTCGGCCTTTTTCTTATGTGTGTCAGGCATTTGTGCGCTTTTTACCGGGGGCTTATGAAAACATTTGCAAAACTATTTTCATTGCTTAGCGTAATGGGTCAAGCCTGAGCTGGGAGGATTTGGGCGCTTTGGATTTCCTGTTTTACATGGGCGATGTGTTCACGCCGATCAATTTCGGCTTGCTGCTGCTGGGCACGATTGGCGGGTTGATCCTGGGCGCGACGCCGGGGTTGTCGCCGACGATGGCGGTGGCGCTGCTGATCCCGTTTACGTTCCAGTTGGAGCCGCAGCAGGGGCTGATCCTGCTGGGCGCGGCCTATACCTCGACCGTGGCGGGGGGTGCGGTGAGTGCGATCCTGCTGAAGATCCCGGGCGCGCCGGCCAATATCGCCACCACGCTGGACGGGCACACGATGGCCCTGAAGGGGGAGGGCGCGCAGGCGTTGCAGCTGTCGTTTCTGGCGTCGGCTGTGGGTGGCCTGTTCGGGGTGTTCCTGCTGATCTTTCTGACGCCGGTGCTGGCGCAGTGGGCGCTGGCCTTTGGGCCGTCGCATCTGTTCTGGCTGGCGATCCTGGGGGTGACTGTCATCGGCACGCTTGATTCCAGTTCGGTGGTGAAGGGGCTTTTGGCGGGCTGTATCGGGTTGTGGCTGGCGACCATTGGCTTTGACGACATCATGGGGGCGCAGCGGTTCATCTTTCATCCTTCGGTGAGCGGGGGGATCAATGTCATCCCCGCCTTGATCGGGCTGTTTGCCATTCCGCAAGTGATCACGATGTTCACCAAGGGGCGGTCGCGCGATGATGCCGAGATCATCAGCGTGAAGCGGCATCCGATCCGGCTGGCCTTTGTCGAGGTGTTTCGGCGGAAGACGGCGCTGTTCATCGGGACCATCACCGGGTCGATCATCGGGTTGATCCCCGGTGTCGGCGGGCAGATTGCGGGCTTGGTCGCCTATGACCAGTCGAAGAAGTTCAGCCGGGAGAGCGAGAAGTTCGGGACCGGGCACAGCGAGGGGGTGATTGCCGCCGAAAGCGCCAACAACGCGATGGTGGGGCCGTCGCTGGTGCCGCTGCTTACGTTGTCGATCCCCGGATCGCCCACGGCGGCGGTGCTGCTGGGCGGGCTGCTGATCCACGGAATCTTTCCGGGGCCGGACCTGTTCATGAACTATCCGCAGGTGGCGTGGACCTTCATAGACTCCATGCTGATCGGGCAGATCCTGATGTGCATCTTTGGCCTGTATATCGCGGGGCTGGCGGCGCGGGTGGCGCGGGTGCCCCATGCGGTGATGGCGGCGGTGGTGCTGGGGCTGGCCGTCTTTGGCAGCTATTCGGTGCAGAATTCGATGGGCGATGTCTATGTCATGGCGAGCCTTGGGGTGGGGATGTATTTCCTGGAACGCTTCGGCTTTTCGGCCGCACCACTGGTGCTGGGCCTGATCCTTGGGCCGATTGCCGAGGCGAATTTCATCCAAGGGTCGATGATTGCCAATGCGACGGTGGGCATGGGCAGCTATTTCTTTACCGGCTGGCTGAACTGGCTGCTGATCCTGATCGTGCTGGCGTCGGTCAGCTATTCGATCTGGATGGAGGTGGCGCAGCGCCGCTACACCACCAAGGATGACGCGGTTGCCAAGGAGGAGGCGCTGTCATGACCAGCCTGCCGCGCAGCCAGCATATCATCGCCTCGGGCCTGATCGCCGCCGTGGGCGTGAGCATCGCCTACATCAGCTATACGCAGGAACCTGCGGAGGCGTATGTCTTTCCAAGGCTGATCTCGGCCGTCTTTGCGGTGCTGGCAATCTGGACCTTTGTCAAAGCGATCCTGGGCCGCACCAAGGTCGGCAACGGGATCAGCGGGGACGCCATGTTGAAGATGGCGCCGGGGCTGGTGGTCACGCTGGCCTATGTGTTCTGGGCGGCCAAGGCGCTGGGGTTCTACACCGCCACGACGGTCGCGTTTTTCCTGCTGCTGTCGCTCTATGATCCGGCACCGCATACGCAGTTGAAAACATGGGCCAAGCGCATCGCCATCACGGCGGGTTTCGTTCTGGTCATGTATGGGCTGTTTGCCCAATTGCTCAACGTCTTCACACCACGTGAAATTCTATTCTGAACCGCAGAAGCGGCAGAGTTAACCCTAGGGAGGATACTATGAAACACTGGATTGCAGGGGCGGCACTTGCCTTCGCCGCGCTGACGGGACCGGCACTGGCCGATGGTCACGCGAGTTACCCCGAACGGCCCATCATGATGATGGTCAGCTATGGGGCCGGGGGCGCCACCGATTTTCAGGCGCGCATCGTGACCATGACCGCCGGGAACGAGGATGCGCTGGGGATGCCCATTGCCATTCTGAACCGCCCCGGTGCGGGCGGTCGCGTCGGCTGGAACTGGTTTGCGACCGAGGCCGAGGCCGATGGCTATACGCTGGCCGCGTACAACGTGCCGCATTTCATCGCGCAGTCGATCGAGGGCGGGGTGTCGTATTCCACCGATGATTTTGAGCCTATCGCCAATTGGGGCGCGGACCCGGCGGTGTTTGTCGTGGGGGCCGATAGCGACTTCGACTCGATGGCGGATGTCGTCGCGTACGCCAAGGAGAACCCCGGCGGGCTGACATTCTCGGGCGCGGGGCTGTTTGTGGGGCACCACATTGCGGCGTTGCAACTGGAGAAGGCGGCCGGTGTGAAGCTGGCCTATATCCCCAACAATGCGGGCGGGGCCGGGGCCATGCGCGCCGTGATCGCCGGTGAGGTGCTGGGCGGGGTCAACAACCTGTCCGATGCGTTCCGTGCGCAGGCGGCGGGCAACGTCAAGATCCTGGGCGTGTTCGACCTGGAGCGCAATGCGTTCCTGCCCGATGTGCCGACCATGCAGGAGCAGGGGTTTGATATCGACAATGCGTCCGTCAACTTCCGTGGTGTGATGGTGCCCAAGGGCACGCCACAGGGGGTTATTGACCGTCTGGCCGAGGTGGTGCCGACCATGTTCGAGAACAAGCGCGTGCAGTCGCGGATGGAGGCCGGAGGCTCGCCCATGGCGATCATGACCCGTGACGAGGTGATCGAGATGTGGGCGGCGCGTCAAAAGACCCTCGAAGCGCTGCTGGCGGGGCTGTAGACCACATGTGCAGCGCCCGTGGTGGGCGCTGCATCTTTTTCGCAGGAATTTGACATGTCTGACGATCCCGTAGCCGAGGTTGATGCTCTTGTTGCACGTGCGCGTGCGGCGCAGGCGGCGTTTGAGCGGGGCGGATCGCAAGAGCTGTATGATCGGGCGGCGCAGGCGGCGGCCTGGGCCATCATGGAGCCGGGCCGCAACCGGCATCTGGCCGAACTGGCCGTCGAGACGACGGGGCTGGGCAATGTGCCCGACAAGATCACCAAGAACCATCGCAAGACGCTGGGGTTGATGCGCGACATCAAGGGGGTGCGCACCCGTGGTGTGATCAGCGACGATCCGGCGACGGGGATTACTGAGGTGGCGCGGCCCATTGGCGTGATCGGGGCGGTTGTGCCGTCGACCAACCCCGGTGCGACGCCCGCCAACAACATCATCAACGCGCTGAAATGCGGCAATGCCATTGTGCTGTCGCCGTCGCCCAAGGGGGTGCCGACCTGTGAGGCGCTGTTGGGGTTTGTCCATGCAGAGTTCGACAAGCTGGGGATTGACCGTGATCTGGTGCAGATGATCCCCGGGCGGGGGTCGAAGGAGGGCACGCAGCGGCTGTTGGAAGCCGCCGATCTGATTGTTGTCACCGGCAGTCAGAACAATGTGAAGCGCGCCTATACCTCGGGCACGCCTGCGTTGGCTGTGGGGGCGGGGAATGTGGCGGTGATTGTCGATGAGACTGCTGATCTGGCCGCCGCCGCCGGGAAGATCGCGGCGTCGAAGACGTTTGACAACGCGACCTCCTGTTCGTCTGAGAATGCGGTTGTGGTGGTGGATGCCATTTACGAAGCGTTTGCGGCTGAGATGGCGCGTGTGGGGGGTGCGCTGGTTGCGGATGAGGCGCGGGTGGTCGATGCGCTGTGGGTGAAGGGCCATTTGAACCCGCGTGTGATTGCGCAGGATGCGGGTGCGACCGTTGAGGCGTTGGGACTGGCGGGCGAGGTGCCGGAGGGGACGGCGTTTGTGGCCGTTGAGACGGGCGGGATCGGGCCGGATCATCCGTTGTCCGGCGAGAAGCTGAGCCGGGTGTTGAGCGTGTACCGGGCGCGGGATTTCGACGATGCGGTGCGCATCACGACCGAGATCCAGGTGCATCAGGGGGCGGGGCATTCGGTGGGCCTTCATACCGCCGACGAGGGGCGTGCGATGGTGCTGGCGCGGGCCATTCCGACAAGCCGGGTGATTGTGAACCAGGCGCATACTTTTGCGACGGGCGGGTCGTTCACCAACGGGATGCCCTTTTCGCTGTCCATGGGCTGTGGCGCGTGGGGCGGCAATTCCATCGACACCAACCTGCATTGGCGGCATTTCCTGCAGACCACCAAGATCGTGCGGGAGATCGCGGCGGATGAGCCGTCGGTCGAGGATATCTTTGCCGAGTATTGGGGCGTTGCGGGGAAATGACCCTGGACCGGGAACGTCCGCCGGAGGGTACGGTCCGGGACTGGCTGGACGCCCGCGCGGAGGCGGGGGGCGTCGCCATTGTCTTTCCCGAGACGGGGGAGGTTTTGGAGTGGGCGACCTTGCGCGCGGAGGCGCGGGTGGCGGCGCGGGGGCTTGCGGCTTTGGGTGTGGCGGCGGGCGAGAGCGTGGCCATTGTCCATCCCAACGGGCGGGATGGGGTCGTGGCGCTTTATGCGGCGCTTTACGGCGGGTTTCGGGCCACGATGATCAATCTGGCGGCGGGGGCGGATGCGATTGCCTATGCGCTCGATCACAGTGGGGCGCGGTTTGCGTTTGTGCATGAGGGGCAGCGGGAGGCGAT
The DNA here is from genome assembly GCF_001969365.1 of Tateyamaria omphalii. Lineage (NCBI taxonomy): Bacteria > Pseudomonadati > Pseudomonadota > Alphaproteobacteria > Rhodobacterales > Roseobacteraceae > Tateyamaria > Tateyamaria omphalii. The sequence continues at coordinate 78,622 of NZ_CP019313.1, forward strand.
TGGGCGCTGTGCGCCGGAGCGGTTGACGGTGCTGGCGCCGGGCATGCTGGAGCAGGGCGCTGACCTGCCGGATGTGGAGCCGGGGTGCCATGCGCTGCTGATGTATACGTCGGGCACGACGGGGCGTCCCAAGGGGGTGGTGCACACCCATGCGAGCCTTCTGGCGGGCGGGTGGACGGCGGCGATTGCGCATGATCTGGGGCCGGGGGACCGGGGGTTCTGCGTCTTGCCGATCTACCACATCAACGGGCTGTGCGTGACGCTGATGGGGGCGCTTGTGTCGGGCGGGTCGCTGGCGATGACGGCGCGGTTTTCGGCCCGGAACTTCTGGGATCAGGCGGACCGGGGGGAGGTGACGTGGTTTTCGGTTGTGCCCACGATCATCAGCCATCTGCTGCACGGCGAGGCGAACCCAAGTGCGGCGGTGTCGGCACGGTTGCGGTTCGGGCGGTCGGCGTCTTCGGCGCTGGCGGTGGAGACGCAGGCGGCGTTCGAGGCGCGGTTCGGGGTGCCGATCATCGAGACGATGGGGCTGACCGAGACGGCGGCGCAGATCCTGTCGAACCCGCTGCCGCCGGGTGTGCGCAAGATCGGTTCGCCCGGTGTGGCGTATGGCAACGAGGTGCGCATCCTGACGGCTGATCTGCAAGAGGCGCCACCGATGCAGGAGGGCGAGATCGCCATTCGCGGACCCAATGTGATGGTGGAGTATCTGCACAACCCTGAGGCCACCGCGAACACCTTTGCGGGCGAGTGGCTGCGGACCGGGGATCTGGGGCATATCGACGAGGACGGGTATGTCTTTGTCACGGGTCGGCTGAAGGAGTTGATCATCAAGGGGGGTGAGAACATCGCGCCGCGCGAGATTGACGAGGTGCTGTATTCCGAGCCGGACATCATCGAGGCGGCGGCCTTTGCCCGGCCCTGCACCAGCTACGGGGAGCGGGTGGAGGCGGCAGTGAGCGTGAAGCCGGGGTCTGACCTGTCGGAGGCGGCGCTGATCGCGCTGTGCCACGCGCGGCTGGGCAAGTTCAAATCCCCCGACAGCATTCATTTTCTGGATGAGTTGCCCAAGGGGCCGTCGGGCAAGATCCAGCGGTTGAAGCTGGCCGAACTGATCTGAGCCGCCGCTATTCGGCGGCTGTTTTCAGGCGCGCCATGAGGTGATGGAATTTTTCGCCCTGCACGGCGACATGGCTGCGAATGGCGTCTGCGGCGGTCTGGCCGTCGCCATCTTCGAGGGCCGAGACGATGTGTTCATGTTCCTGCATGGACTGCTTGAGGCGACCGCGCACGCGCAATTGGGTGCGGCGGAAGGGTTGCAGGCGACGGTGCAGGCGCAGGCATTCCTGTTCCAGAAAGCTGTTGCCGGATTCGCGGTAGAGGATGGCGTGGAATTGTTCGTTTTCGCGGTAGTAGCGTTCGGTGTCATTGTCTTGCACCGCGGCGTTGCACCGCGCGTTGGTGGCGTTCAATTCGTCAATCGCGGCGTCGGAAATGCGGCTGGCGGCGAGGCGGGCGCAGGTCGCTTCAAGCTCTGCCATGACCTCGAACATCTCGATCAGCTCGATGGGGCCGGGTTGGCGGACAAAGACGCCGCGCCGTGGGTAATGTGCCACAAGGCCGGATTGCGCGAGCCTGAGCAGCGCCTCGCGGATCGGGGTGCGGGAGACGGCGAAGCGGTCCGACAACTGCACCTCGTCCAGCCGTTCGCCATCGGTGAAGGTGCCGTCAAAGATCAGTTCTTCGATCTGGTTGGCGATGATGTCGGATCGTTTGTGCTCCATAGTTTTGCATTAGCATTCGTCAATCTGGCACGCAAGAATATCCGTCTTGTATACAAAAATATTGACTTGGCACGCAAAGGGCGCATTCTGACCCGATACCCGAGGTCGACTCGGGACTTTCTGGGAGGAAAACAATGACACTGAAATTCACTGCCGCTGTTGCGTCAGCCGCCTTGCTTGCGGGTTCACTGACGGCGGGCGCTGCCGAGTTGCGCCTGTCGCACCAGTGGTCGACCGCAGATGTCCGTCACCAGGTTGCGCAGATCGTGGCCGATGAGGTGGCCGCCGCCGATGTCGATCTGGAGATCAAGATTTTCCCGTCAAAGTCGCTGTTCAAACCACGCGAGCAATACAAGCCGCTGAGCCGTGGGCAGCTGGACATGACCGTCTTTCCGCTGAGCTATGCGGGCGGTCAGCAGCCTGCCTATAACCTGACGCTGATGCCGGGGCTGGTGAAGAACCACGACCACGCCGCGCGCCTGAACGAGAGCGATTTCATGGGCAAGATCGAGGAGATCATGGCCGAGGATGACGTGATGGTGCTGGTCCACGGCTATCTGGCCGGTGGGTTTGTGGGCAAGGACGGCTGCATCACAGCGCCCGAGGACGTGCAGGGCCAGCAGACCCGTGCGGCGGGCAAGGCGTTTGAGCAGATGCTGGCGGGGGCGGGTGCCTCCATCGCGTCGATGGCGTCGTCGGAGATTTACAACGCGATGCAGACCGGGGTTCTGACGGCGGCCAACACGTCGTCGTCATCCTTTGTCAGCTACCGCATTTATGAGCAGGTGGCCTGCTACACGCCCGCCAGCGATTTTGCGCTGTGGTTCATGTATCAGCCGATGCTGATGAACAAATCGACCTTTGACGGGTTGGAGGAGGCGCAGCAGGCCGCGCTGATGGCGGCGGCGGAGAAGGCCGAGGCGTTTTATCTGGAAGAGGCCAAGAAGCAGGATGCAAATTCGGCCGAGGTCTTTGCCGACAATGGCGTCGAGATTGCCCAGATGAGTCAAGAGGAGTTCGATGCGTGGCGCGCGCTGGCGCAGGAGACATCCTACAAGGCCTTTGTCGAGGAGACGCCGGGCGGGCAGGAATTGCTGGATCTGGCGCTGTCTGTCGAGTGATCGGCGGGTCGGGGCGGCGTTGGTGCCGCCCCCAATATCAATGACCCTGTGAGGAGGCCGCCATGGCTGGCCAGAGCAATGCCGCAGCGGCACCTGTCGGCACCAACCCCTTCCTGCGCCTTGTGGCGGCGATTTCGACCCTCGCCGGGTGGTGTTCGGCGGCGATGATCGTGGCGGCGGTGGGCATCACCTGTCAGATGATCTTTATCCGCTTTGTGCTGAACGGATCGACCGTGTGGCAGACGGAGGCCGTCATTTACCTGGTCGTCGCGGCGACGCTGATCGGGCTGCCCTATGTGCAGCGGCTCAGGGGGCATGTGAACGTGGACCTGATCCCGCTGGCGCTGCCGCGTCGGGCGCGGATGGGGCTGGCGCTGGTCACGCTGTCGGTGTCGATCCTGATTGTTGGGGTGATGCTGTTTTACGGCTATGAATACTGGCATTTTGCCTGGGATCGGGGGTGGCGGTCGGACACCGTTTGGGGTGTGCGGCTGTGGATCCCGTACCTGTCCATTCCCATCGGTTTTGGCCTGCTCTTGTTGCAGTTGGTGGCCGATCTGGTGGCCGTGGTGACAGGTGTCGAGAAACCCTTTGGGCTGGAGGACGGCTGATGGATCCGCTTGTTCTGGGGGCGATTGTGGCGGTGGCCACGATATTTGTGCTGTTTTCGGGCGTGTCGGTGGCGCTGGGGCTGCTGATCGTGTCGGCGGGGTTTCTGATTATCTTTGACGGGGTGCGGTCGCTTGAGCTGATGCCGGAGATCCTGTTTGGCAAGCTGGATAACTTTGCGCTGCTGTCGATCCCGATGTTCATCATCATGGGGGCGTCGATTGCGTCGACCCGTGCGGGGGCTGACCTGTACGAGGCGCTGGAGCGGTGGCTGACGCGGGTGCCGGGGGGGCTGGTGATTTCGAACCTTGGCGCCTGTGCGCTCTTTTCGGCCATGTCCGGGTCGTCGCCCGCGACCTGTGCGGCCATCGGCAAGATGGGCATTCCCGAGATGCGCAAGCGGGGCTATCCGGATGCCATCGCATCGGGTTCGATTGCGGCGGGCGGTACGCTGGGCATTCTGATCCCGCCGTCGGTGACGATGATTGTCTACGGGATTGCGACCGAGACGTCGATTGGACGGTTGTTTCTGGCGGGTGTCTTTCCCGGTCTGCTGCTGGTGTCGCTGTTCATGGCGTGGTCGCTTTATGCCACATGGCGGTCGGGGGATGCCGCTGTGCTGAGCGCGACGGCCTATACGTGGAAGCAGAAGTTCGAGATCCTGCCGCGTGTGATCCCGTTTATCGTGATCATCATCGGGGTGCTGTATGCGATGTATGGCGGTGTGGCGACACCGTCCGAGACGGCGGCGGTGGGCGCGCTCATGTGTTTGCTGATCGCGATGATCATATACCGGCTGTGGAATCCAGCGGACCTGTGGGTGGTGCTGCGGGACAGCACCAAGGAAAGCGTGATGATCCTGTTCATCATCGCCGCGGCCGGGGTGTTCAGCTACATGCTGTCGTCGCTGTTCATCACGCAGGCCATTGCCGAGTGGATCGGGACGCTGGATGTGAACCGTTGGGTGCTGATGGGGGCGGTGAACGTGTTCCTGCTGATCGCGGGGTTCTTCCTGCCGCCCGTGGCCGTGATCCTGATGGCGGCACCCATCCTGCTGCCGATCATCATCACCGCCGGGTTCGATCCGATCTGGTTTGCGGTGATCCTGACCATCAACATGGAGATTGGGCTGATTTCGCCCCCCGTCGGTCTGAACCTTTATGTCATCAACGGGATTGCGCCTGACATTTCGCTGAAGACGATCCTGAAGGGGTCGCTGCCATTTGTGGCGTGTATGGTGATTGCGATTGTCATTCTGTGCCTGTTTCCGGGCATCGCGACGTGGTTGCCGGATACGGTGATGGGGGCCGCGCGATGACCATGCTGGCCGATCTTCTGTCGACGGTGTTCGAGCGTCGGATGCGGATGAGCGGGCCGGCCCGCGATGACGCGCGGTCGACCGAAGAGCTGGCCGAGGCGCTGGTGGGGGCCGATGGAGAGATGTCGGGGCAGAATCTGGGGCGGTTGATCCTGGACCGGTTCAGCGACATGGATGCGGACGCGCGGCGGGCATTCTTTGACTATCTGGCGACGGCGATGGATTTTGACCCCAGCGCCGTGCGGGACGCGCTGGACGCCTACGAAGCGGAGCCGGGGCGCGCGACCTACAGGCGGTTCGCCGCAGCCGCCGAGCCCAAGCGGCAGGAGTTCATCCGGCGGCTCAACCAGGTGCCGCAGGCCACCGGTGAGCTGGTGGCGATGCGGGCGGAGTTGTTGCGATACGCCAAGGACGACCCGGCGCTGGGGGCGCTTGATCTGGATTTTCAGCACCTGTTCAGTTCGTGGTTCAACCGGGGCTTTCTGGTGCTGCGCCCGATCAACTGGGAAAGCCCCGCGCATATCCTGGACAAGATCATCGCCTATGAGGCGGTCCATGCCATCGACAGCTGGGATGACCTGCGGCGGCGGCTGGAACCGGTGGACCGGCGCTGTTTTGCCTTTTTTCACCCGGCGATGGCGGACGAGCCGCTGATCTTTGTCGAGGTGGCGCTGACAAAGGGCATTCCCGACAGCGTGCAGGACCTGCTGTCGGAGGATCGCAGCGGGATCGTGGCGGAGGAGGCGGACACGGCTGTGTTCTATTCCATCTCGAACTGTCAGGCCGGGCTGGCGAGCATTTCCTTTGGCAATTCGCTGATCAAGCAGGTGGCGGTTGACCTGTCGATGCAGTTGCCGGGGTTGAAAACCTTTGTCACCCTGTCGCCTATTCCGGGGCTTGTGGCCTGGCTTGCCGATCAGGGGATCGAGGCGCGCGCGGACGACCAGGACCGGCTGCGCGGCCTGGCCGCGCATTACCTGCTGGAGGCCAAGCGCAACGG
>NZ_CP019314.1 GCF_001969365.1 Tateyamaria omphalii
ACGAGACGGCGACACAGGCACCCGGCGCAGCCTTCAGGTCTTCGACGCCGCAGGCGACGCGGTGCACAAGATCATCTTGCGCGACAGCTCGAACCACGCGGCCTTTGCCGATCTGACGACGAAACTGGCCGCGGACAACCAGTCGCCCGAAGCGACGTTCGCCGAACGCCAACCCGCCGAAGCGCCCAAGATCGCCGAAGACAAGATCGACATCCTGCGCAGGGAATGGCAGCGGATGACCGACACGCATCAGTTCCTGCGGCTGGTCTCCAAGCTCAAGATGAACCGCCTTGGCGCCTACCGCGCCGCCGGTGCCCCCTTCGCCCGCCCGCTCGATCCAGCGGCTGTCGACACGATGCTCACCGACCTGCAAAGCACGGAAACCGAGGTGATGCTCTTCGTCGGCAACCGCGGCTGCATCCAGATCCACACCGGCGCGCTGCACAGCCTCAAACCCATGGGCCCTTGGCAGAACGTCATGGACCCGCGTTTCAACCTTCATCTGCGCCGAGACCACGTGGCCGAGGTCTGGGCCGTGGACAAGCCAACGCAACGCGGCACCGCCACCTCGGTCGAAGCGTTCGACAATGATGGCGCACTGATCTTCCAGGTCTTCGGTGTGCCCAAGGAAGGGCGCGACAGCCGCCCCGCCTTCCGCGCCATCGTGGCCGACCTCGACGGGGTCGCCGCCTGATGGACCGCCGCGCGTTCATCGCCCTGTCGCTGGCCCTCGCCGCGACGCACCCCACCCGTGCCCTTGCCGCCAGCGATGCCCAGGATGTCATTGCCCTCGGCGGCGACGTGACCGAGATCATCTATGCGCTCGACCAACAGCATCGCCTGCTTGCGCGCGACGCTACATCCACGTTCCCACCGCAGGCACAGGCCCTGCCGGATGTCGGCTACATGCGCCGTCTGTCGGCCGAAGGCGTCCTGTCCTTCGCCCCTTCCCTCATCCTCTCCGCCGAGGGCGCTGGCCCACCCGAAGTCATCGACCTCCTCAGGGCCGCTTCCGTCGATTATGTCGAGGTGCCCGAGGGGTATGACGCGACTGCCATCTCAGCCAAGATCGAGGCTGTTGGCGCCGCGCTCGACGTGACGGACAAGGCGAAGGTGCTGGCCGAGCAAACCGCCACAGCCCTTGAAATGGCCCTTGCACGCGCCAAGCAAACGACCGGCCCCCGCAAGCGCGTCATGTTCATCCTGTCGACCCAAGGGGGCCGCGTCATGGCCTCCGGCACCGACACGGGGGCCGACGGCATCATCGGCATGGCGGGCGGCACCAACGCCATTTCGCAGTTCGAGGGGTACAAGCCGCTGTCGGACGAGGCCGCAAGCGCCGCCGCCCCCGATGTGATCCTGATGATGGACCGCAGCGGCGATCACGCCTCCACAGACGACGAGTTGTTCAGCCTCCCCGCCCTGCAAGCAACACCGGCGGCGCAAAACCGCGCGGTCGTGCGCATGGACGGCCTATTCCTCCTCGGCTTCGGCCCGCGCACGGCGGGGGCGGTCACCGCGCTCAACCGCGCACTCTACCCGCCTGAGCCATGGCACTGGCCGATCACCTGCCGCACAGCCGCGTCGCACGGGCGCGGATACTCCATGTCTGGCTGGCGCTGGCCCTGATCCTGGTCAGCCTGTTCAGCCTCACCGTTGGCGCCACCAACGTCACGCTCGGCCCGGCCCTGTGGAAAATCACCACCGGCGAGGCGCTCACCCGGATGGAAGCCATCGTGCTGTGGGACATCCGCATGCCCCGCCTGATCCTCGGCCTGTTGGTGGGGGCGGCCCTCGCGGTCGGTGGCGCGGTTATGCAGGGCCTCTTCCGCAACCCGCTCGCCGACCCCGGCCTCGTCGGTGTCAGCGCGGGCGCGGGCCTTGGTGCCATCTCGGCCATCGTGCTGGCTGGTCTCGCGCCCCTGTGGCTCTCGCGCATCGCCGGCGACCAGCTTGTTCCCATCGCCGCCTTCTTGGGCGGTTGGGCCAGCACGATCCTCCTATACCGCGTCTCGACCCGGCGCGGGCGCACCTCTGTCGCCACGATGCTGCTGGCGGGCATCGCCCTTGGCGCGCTCGCGGGCGCGCTGTCGGGCATCCTCGTCTACCTGTCGGACGACCGCCAGCTGCGCGACCTCACCTTCTGGGGCCTCGGCTCGCTCGGCGGCGCAAGCTGGGCCAAGGTCGTGGCCGCAGGCCCCATCATCGCCCTCGCCCTCATCGCTGCCTGCACACTGGGGCGCGGGCTGAACGGTCTGGCACTGGGCGAGGCAACGGCAGCGCATATCGGGCTCCACGTCCAACGGGTCAAAGGGCTGGCGATCCTCACTGTCGCCGCCGCAACAGGCGCGGCAGTCGCCGTCTCTGGCGGCATCGGCTTTATCGGCATCGTCGTGCCCCACCTCCTGCGGCTCTGCTCCGGCCCCGACCACCGCCCACTCCTGATCAACGCGGCCCTCCTCGGCGCACTCCTGCTGGTCCTCGCGGATGTCATCGCGCGCGTCATCATCGCCCCTGCTGAACTGCCCATCGGCATCGTCACGGCCGTGCTCGGTGCGCCAGTATTCCTGTGGATCCTGCTGCGCCAGCGCGGGATGGTGGACCTGTGACGCTGGCCATCCGAAACCTGACGGTTGGCTACGGCCGCAAGACGGTGATCCAAGACCTCGACGCCGACGCGGTCCCCGGAGCGCTGACCGCCATCGTCGGCCCCAACGGCTCCGGCAAATCGACCCTGATCAAGGCGATTTCGGGCGACCTGACATTCGACGGCCACATCACACTCAACGGCACAGACGTCGCAACCGCCCAACCTTGGCACCTGGCGGGCTTGCGCGGTGTGCTGCCCCAAGCCTCAACGCTCGCCTTCCCCTTTCACGCCATCGAAGTGGTGCGCATCGGGCTCAGCGCAGGCCCCGACGCCGACCACGAACATCGGGCCGAAGCGGCCCTCGCCCGCGTCGGGCTCGCGGGTTATGCCAACCGCTATTACCAGGAACTGTCGGGGGGCGAACAACAGCGCGTGCAGCTGGCCCGCGTGCTGGCGCAGGTCTGGTCGCCGGGTACGGCGGACGGCCCGCGCTGGCTGATGCTGGATGAACCGGTCTCCAACCTCGACATCGCGCACCAGCTTCAGGTGATGACCATCGCGCGCAACTTTGCAAGGGCGGGCGGCGGCGTGGTGGCGGTAATGCACGATCTGAACCTGACCGCCCTCTTTGCAGATCACGTGCTGGTCATGGCAGAGGGGCAGCTTCTGGCGGCGGGGCACCCTATAGACGTGATGACGGACGAGGTGCTGTCACACGCTTATGGCTGCCACCTCAGGGTGAACACCGCACCACCGGATGCCGTACCCTATATCCTGCCGCACTGCGCCGCACCGCACGCCGCAGAATAGTCAGGCACCCGGCGCGCCGCAACGCGCCCGCTTTCGACAAACGGGCAACGAAGCGCGGTGGGCATACGCATCCATCGGGTGCGTCATCAGGCGCAATGTATCCGGGTGCACATGCCGAAAAAACCGGCGAATCCAACGGCGCACATACCTGCAAGTCAACGGATCAAGGTGCAAACCAACCGCTCCACATCATGGGATTCACCGGGCGTGCAGCAGGCGCTGTGGCTGGGTAACGGAAGCATGACTAAAAAAGTCGGGATTCTGCAAGGGATTCCCGACAAATTCACTCGGGATGGGTTGCTTTGCCGGGAGACTCCTGTAATTGACTATTTCTGTAGGATTTAGATCAATGGAAACAGGGAGTATTTCCATGACCACCAGAACGTGTTTTGTCACCCTCGCCGTTGCAGCGATCACAGCCACCACCGCCGTGGCCGAGGGCGAACTGAACCTCTATTCATCGCGTCACTACGACACTGATGAGCGGCTCTATTCCGACTTCACCGACGCAACCGGCATCACCATCAATCGGATCGAAGGCAACGCCGACGAATTGATCGAGCGGATGCGGGCCGAGGGCGCGAACTCCCCCGCCGACATCCTGCTGACGGTCGACACCTCGCGGCTCGAACGGGCAAAGGAAGCCGGCGTGCTGCAATCCATCGACAGCGATGTGCTCGAAGCCCGCATTCCCACCGCCCTGCAAGACGAAGACAACCAGTGGTTTGGCTTTTCGCAGCGCGCGCGGATCATCTTCTACGACAAGACCGACGTGACCAACCCGCCCACCACTTATGTGGACCTGGCTGACCCGGCATACGAGGGCATGGTGTGCCACCGCTCGTCCTCGAACGTCTATTCGCAGACCCTGCTGTCCGCCGTGATCCAGAACCATGGCGAAGGGGCGGCCACCGAATGGGCGCAGGGCCTCGTGAACAACTTTGCCCGCGCGCCTCAAGGTGGTGACACGGACCAGCTGCGCGGCCTTGTGTCGGGTGAATGCGACATCTCGATATCGAACACGTACTACTTCGCGCGCGCCATCCGCAAAGACGTTGACGGCCTGCCCGCCGAAGCGCGTGACAATATCGGCTGGATCTTCCCTGCCCAGAATGCCGAAGGCGCGCACATGAACCTGTCGGGCGGCGGCGTCGCTGCCAACGCCCCGAACAAGGACAACGCAGTTCTGTTCCTCGAATACCTGGCCAGCGATCAGGCGCAGGAATACTTCTCGGCAGGCAACGACGAATACCCGGCCGTGCCAGGCGTGGGCCTCAGCCCATCGGTTGCGGCTTTGGGTCTCTTCCGCCCCGACGCCGTTGATCTGACCGAGGTGGCCAAGAACGTGCCCGCCGCGCAGAAGATCTTTAACGAGGTCGGCTGGGAATAAGCAGACCTCTGCCCAAAATGTGAAAGGCGCGGTGCCCCACCGCGCCTTTTTCTTTTCTTACTGTATTAGTCAGGATTGACGATCCCGACAAAAACGATCAACATATCTGCAATGAGTCTCAGCCACCCCGGAACGGGCAGCCCGGACGCCAGTGACACCATTTGGAGGTGAGACATGGTGAGACGAGACAAGGACCAACGCCCGCGCACCCGGACGTGCTGCGACAAACCCTGCTGTCAGGAGCTGCTGCAAGGCGCGCTTGAGGGGCACTACTCGAACGACCACTGCCTGGAACGCATGCTTGACCATCTGGAGCGTGCAGCATGAACGCGATGACACAAGTCCCCGACACAACAACCGCACCTGACCCGCAACAGATGGACACCTATGACGCCCGCGACCTGATCAAGGACGGAGTGCAAGCCTCGATCGTCCTCGACGGCCAGGTCTATTACCTGCGCATCACCCGCGCGGGCAAGCTGATCCTGACGAAATGACAGCCTCCAACCAAGCCCGCGGCGGGGCCACAGTCAACGTGCTGAACCGGATGGAAGCATGGGAGGCGCATCTTATCCTCAACCTGCGCCTCTGGTGCGAGGGTCCGACCGGCCAGCACCACGCGCGTCAGGATTACCTCAACGCCCTGCCCGCGCCTGAGGCTGAACGCGCCTGGGCCGCCTTCCAGCGGCTGACGCGCAAGATCCTCTGCACAGCCCCCCGCCCTCTTGTTCGGCATGACGTCGGCTGCAACTGCGTGGGGTCCGATGAATGCGTCTTTGTCCATCTGGTGCGCACCGCATCCGACGGCCACCTGAACGACGCGGCCCTCATTGCCACGCTACTCACCGGTCCCGCCTATGCCGAACACATCGCGCTGATGGCGGGCGAGGTCGGCAGCACTTTGCGCCACATCCACGACCGGCAGGCCCAATCCTTTTCACCCGCAAACGCGCCCAACGTGGTGCGCCTGCATTAACCCGTCAGAATATAACCCAAAGGGACGTTACCTAATGAAACTGACACTGACGACCGCACTCGGGACAGTGCTTTTGGCAGCCACCCCCGCACTCGCGGACAAGGCAGCTGTTCTGGACAATTACGCCGACATCGCGCTGGCCAAATACAGCGACAGCCTGATCACGGCGCAGGCCCTTCTGGAAGCCGTCAACACGCTGACAGAAACCCCGTCGGCTGAAGCGCTCGAAGCGGCCAAAGCCGCCTGGATCATTTCCCGCGTCCCCTACCAACAATCCGAGGTCTATCGCTTCGGCAACGCCATCGTCGACGACTGGGAGGGCAAGGTGAACGCCTGGCCGCTTGACGAGGGTTTGATCGACTATGTCGACCCCTCCTACGGCACCGCCACGGATGAAAACGAATACGCCGTGCTGAACGTGATCGCGAACCCGTCCTTCACGCTGTCCGGCGACACCATCGACGCCTCCGCCATCACGCCCGAGTTGCTCGAAGGGGCGCTGCACGAGGCCGACGGCGTCGAATCCAATGTCGCCACCGGCTACCACGCCATCGAATTTCTGCTCTGGGGCCAGGACCTGAACGGTCACGGGCCCGGTGCAGGCGCACGGCCCTGGACGGACTACGCCCAGGGCGACGCGTGCACCGGCGGGAACTGCGACCGCCGTGCCCAATATCTGACGGCAGCAACGACGCTGCTGGTGTCCGATCTGGAATGGATGGTGGCACAATGGCAGGACAGCGGGGACGCCCGCGCCCAACTCACCGCAGACGAAAACGCCGGGATCAGCGCGATCCTCACCGGCATGGGCTCGCTCAGCTACGGCGAACAGGCGGGCGAACGGATGCGGCTCGGCGTGCTGCTCAACGATCCGGAGGAGGAACACGACTGCTTCTCCGACAACACGCACAACAGTCACTTCTATGACGCCCTCGGCATCCGCAACGTCTACCTTGGCAGCTACACCCGCATCGACGGCACCATCGTGTCGGGCGACAGCCTGTCGGCACTGGTCGCCGCGGCCGATGCAGGCGTGGACAGCGAACTCAAGGCCAAGCTCGACACCACAATGCTGGAAATGTCCGAAATGAAAACGGCGGCCGAAGCCGGGTTCGCCTATGACATGATGCTGGAACGCGGCAACGACGCGGGCGAGGCGCTGATCATGGGCGCCGTTGACGCGCTGGTGGATCAAACGCGGTCCATCGAACGGGCGGTCGCCGTGCTTGGGGTGGATGCGATCGAATTCGAAGGCTCAGACAGCCTCGACAACCCCGACGCTGTCTTCCAGTGATGGCTCCCCGTGTGCGGCAACGGCGTTGTTCCCAAAACAGACATGCCGCACACATGTTGCCCCTCGGGGCAGCGATCGCGCGCACCGGATGTTCGCGTTTCCGGTGCGCGCATTGCAATTCCTGACCAAAAGACCCAGCTATAAGCGCAACAGCGAGGTTTCACATGGCCAAGACCCCAAGCCCCTGCATCGACGTCTGCAAATTCAAACGCCAGGGGCACTGTATCGGCTGCTCGATGACCAAGGCGCAGAAGTCGATGTTCAAGCAGCTGAAGAAGGAAAAGCATCGCGAGGCATTCGTCCAGATGTTGATCGGTCAACAGTCACGGCTGGGCAAGTTCCGGCACTGGGCGCCGCAATACCTGCGCAAATGCCTGAAGAAGAAAGTGAAACCCATCGCCGAAGTCCGCGATGCCGCCTAAGGACAGATCATGCGCCTGCCCCTGATTGCTGCCCTCTGCGCCGTGACAGCCGGCCCGGCTCTGGCAGACTACAGCGTCGCGCTGACCGACATCGGCAAACGCGACTATTACTGCACGATCACGGTGGAGCTGACGAACAACAGCGATACGGTGCTGACGGAAATCAACGCGTTCTTCCTGAACCATATTGGCGACGAACAGGTCGGCCGATCAAAGGGGGCCTCGTTCATGAATGTGGCCCCGGGCGCCTCCGCCTCTGCCACATTCGAGACTCCGAACGCCCCCTGCTCAGCCACCGAAACGCAGGTCGAAAGCTATCAGATGGTCATCGGCGCCTGCCGCATCGACAACGCGTTCGAGGACAAAAATATCTGCGTCGACCGCATGACTCTGACAGACCCGTTCTCGTCCGCCGTGCCGCTCAACTAACGGCGGGCAGAAACAAAAAAGGTCAAGCCAAGCGCCGCTGTCCGTGACGTGGCTTGACCTCTGCGTGGGTCGCTGCCTGGAGGCCTGGCTGCCGATAAGGTGGCTGGGCGTCTGGGTGGCTTCCTATGCCTCTCGGCGGGCGCGGCTCAGGCCAGATGCGCCCGCAGGAACCACGCGAATTTCTCATGCGTCTGACCGCGCGCGATACACAAATCCTCGGTCAACGTGTCGCCATGCTCGGCGGCCAACTCGCCACAGCCTGCAAGGGTCGCCGCAAGGGTTTCCTGCGCCTCCTGCATGGTCTTGATCATCTCCTGATCGGTCGCATGGCCGTCATGTTCCTTGACCTTCGACCGTTCCAGCATACCCGCAAGTGTGCCTTCGGCATGGGCGTCCAGCGCGCGAATGCGCTCGGCCAGATCGTCCTGGGCCACAAAATGGTCTTCATAAATCTTCTGAAACAGCTCGTGCAGGGGGCCGAATGCCATGCCCTTGACGTTCCAGTGAAAATTCTGCGCCAGCATGGTGGTGACGGCGGTTTCGGCCACCGACTGGTTCAATGCCTCGACAATCGCGGCGCGCGCATTGGTGGACAGCGCTTCAGCTGTTTGGGTCATAGCTAACTCCCTCTTGAAAATATGGCGCTGGCTGGCACAAGACTGGCTGGCTTGCCACTCAGTAAGTAGGCAGCCAGACGGCAGAAGCAAGACCTTTTTAGAATAATTCTAAATCAGAGCGAAAAACTCTGAAATCCGCCCCACGAGGAAGCGCACCAACCGCCGGTGTTCCGGCAGCACCCGCGACTTCAATAGAAAGGCAACGCTGCCTTCATCCCCCACCGCGATGGCTTGCCCAAGCCGCAACAGCCAGCTTTCGTCGAACGTCATCTCGACCGTGCCCGGCGCATAGAGGCGCGGCTGCTTGCCCAACGCCTGCGCCAAACAGCGCATCAACGCCTCGGCATGCGCCTCTTGGCTGGCCGACCGCGTCGCGTGCAGCAGCGCGCAGGCTTCGAACAGATCCGCCCGCCGCTTCGCCCGGCAGGTCATGGACACGAACCGCAAGTGGTTCAAAAACCCAAGCGCACCATCGGACACCGGTCGCACAGATGGGGCGGGCTGTGGCGCTGTCGCCAAATCCAATCGCAAGGGCACCATGTCGCAGTCTCCAAGTCGCTCTCTGGCGGGGAATCATCTCGCCAAAATCTAATCCTGAGTATATTTATAAGTTATGAGCAAAATCGCAACCTCCGCCGCTTTCATCTTGCCCGCAACGCTCGCATTTGCCGCACCGGCAGGGGCCGAACTCACGGACCTGCACCTGCCCGTGATTCCCCGCACAGCGGCAGAGGCTGAGCGGATCGAACGTGTCATCGCGCCCACCACCGATTTTACAAAACCCGAACAGTTCGAAAGCAATCCCGCCGGTGCCGCCACCGTCCGCGCCCGCACGACCCGCGATGCGTTTTCGCAACCCTCCGGCAATATCAGCTTCGAAAAAGAGCTGGATTTCAAGGTCGGCAACGGGCTTTTCAAAAAACTGTGGGTGTCCTCCCCCGCCTCCACCTTGGCTTCCGACGGCCTCGGCCCGCTCTTCAACGCCCGCTCCTGCCAGCGCTGCCACCTCAAGGACGGGCGCGGTCACCCACCCGAAGGCCCGGACGACAGCGCGGTGTCGATGCTGGTGCGCATCTCGATCCCCGGCGGCGCCACACCCGAGGCAATCGCCGACTACATCGCCACCCAACCCGACCCAAGCTACGGCGGCCAGATCCAGGACTTTTCCATCGCGGGCGTTCAGGCAGAGGCTGATATTCAGATCACCTACACCGAAGAGGTGATCCAACTCTCGGGCGGCGAAACCGCCTCCCTTCGGACACCCTCCTACGACCTCACAAATCTCGGCTACGGCCCCCTCCACCCCGACGCGATGATCAGCGCCCGCGTCGCCCCGCAGATGATCGGCCTCGGCCTGCTCGACGCGATCCCGGCGGCGGACATTCTGGCCAAGGCTGACCCCGACGACGCAGATGGCGACGGCATCTCGGGCCGCGCCCAGATTGTCATGTCGCAGCAATACGGCGTGCCCATGCTGGGCCGCTTCGGGCTGAAGGCGGGCAAGCCCTCCGTCTGGGAACAATCCGCCGCGGCCTTCTCCGGCGACATCGGCATCTCGACCACCCTGCATCCCGCAGGCCACGGCGACTGCACCGAAACGCAAAGCACCTGCCGTGCCGCGCCCAACGGCAACACCGCCGTCCATGACGACGCAGAGATCGGAGATGTCGGGCTGGAACTCGTGTCGTTCTACTCCTCCAACCTCGCCGTCCCCGCCCGCCGGGACACGGGCGACCCACAGGTCCTGCGCGGCAAGCAGATGTTTTACGAAACGGGCTGCATCTCCTGCCACACCCCCAAACACGTCACCCATCGGCTCGACGGCCAACCGGAACAAAGCTTCCAGCTCATCTGGCCCTACACCGACCTGCTCTTGCACGACATGGGCCCCGGCCTCGCCGACAACCGGCCCGAGGCACGCGCGAACGGCCAGGAATGGCGCACGCCCCCGCTCTGGGGCATTGGCCTCACGGAACAGGTCTCCGGCCACACCTACTTCCTCCATGACGGGCGCGCCCGCAACCTGCTCGAAGCCGTGCTCTGGCACGGGGGCGAGGCCGAACCGCACAAGCAATCGGTCATCGACATGCCGCCCGCCGACCGCGCCGCACTCATCCGTTTCCTCGAAAGCCTCTGACATGCGCCTCGCCCTCGCCGCCCTCTGCCTCGCCGCACTGCCTGCCGTCGCAGACGTCCAGCGCACAATCGACACACACATCCTGCCCGGCCACGCGACCCTTGCCGAAGAAACAGCAAAACTTGCCGAAGCAGCCCAAACCGACTGCACGCCCGCATCCCTCCGCCCCGCCTTCCACACGGCCTACGACGCCTGGATCAGCATCAGCCATATCCAGTTCGGCCCCATCGAAGACCAGGCGCTGCACCTCGCCATGTCCTTCTGGCCCGACCCCAAGGACAGCACCGGCAAGGCGCTCGCCAGGCTCACCACCGCCACCGACCCCATCGTGAATGACGCCCAAAGCTTCGCGGATGTCTCCGTCGCCGCCCAAGGGTTCACGGCACTCGAACGGATGCTCTACGACCCGCAGCCCGACGCCGCCTATGCCTGCCAACTGACGCAGGCCATCGCCACCGGCCTCGCCCGTAAAGCAGGCTCTATTCAGGTGGATTGGCCTGCGTTTGCCACCCTAATGATCATGGCTGGCGAGGACGGCAATACCCGCTTCCAAACCCCGGTCGAGGCACAGCGCGCGCTCTACACATCCCTCTCCACCGGCCTCGAATTTCTGCACGATCAACGGCTGGGCCGCCCGCTGGGCACCTTCGACCGTCCCCGCCCCCGCCGGGCCGAGGCGCGGCGGTCAGACCGCTCCCTCCGGCACATCCAATTGCAATTGGCCGCACTCGAAACGCTTGCCACCACCATGACCGACACCGACCTCAC
The DNA here is from genome assembly GCF_001969365.1 of Tateyamaria omphalii. Lineage (NCBI taxonomy): Bacteria > Pseudomonadati > Pseudomonadota > Alphaproteobacteria > Rhodobacterales > Roseobacteraceae > Tateyamaria > Tateyamaria omphalii. The sequence continues at coordinate 11,434 of NZ_CP019314.1, forward strand.
TGCGACCAAGGCCGCCTTCGCCACCGCCCGCACCCGCGCCGATGCACTCGACGACCCCGCACTCCAGGGCGTCGCGGACCCCGCCCAGCGGTTAAAGGTCGAGGTGCTGCAACAAGCCGTCCGCGCCATCCAGGTCGCCGTGATTGATGACATCGGCACCCGGCTTGGCATAACCGCCGGGTTCAACAGCCTCGACGGCGACTGATGCCATCGCGCCGCGCCTTCCTCGCCGGGCTCACCTCCGCCTCGCTCACACCGACACTCGGCTGGGCAGACGTGGGCAACCCCGTGGCGCTCAGCGCCGCGATGCACCCGTCGGGCCGCTACGCGCTTGTCGGGCTCACAGGTGCCGGCGACATCACATTCCAACTCCCCCTGCCCGCCCGCGGCCACGCGGCCGCAGCGCATCCGCACATCGCCGAAGCGGTCGCCATCGCCCGCCGCCCCGGCACCTTCGCCAAGGTCATCGACTGCGGCACCGGCGACGTAAAACAGACCCTAATCAGCCCCAAGGGAAGGCATTTCTACGGCCACGCCGCCTTTTCTTCGGACGGCATCCTGCTCTTCACGCCCGAAAACGACATCGCCACCGGCGCGGGCCGCATCGGCGTCTGGGACCGCAGCGCAGGGTACAAACGGGTGGGCGACGTCCCCTCGGGCGGCATCGGCCCGCACGAAATCCTGCGCCTGCCAAATGGCACACTTGCGGTCGCCAATGGCGGGATCCGAACGCACCCCGACACCGGGCGGGACAAGTTGAACCTCGACACGATGCGGCCGAACCTCACGATCCTCGCCCCCGACGGCCCCCACATCGACACGGCCCACGTTCCCGACCACACGCACCAAAACTCGCTCCGCCACATCGCGGCAGGACCCGACGGCACGGTGATCTGCGGCTTCCAATGGCAGGGCGACCCGTTCGACGCCCCGCCACTTGTGGCTCTATACAAGGGGAATGGCACGCTCTTGCCCGCCGACATGGACGACGCGGCGCTCTATGGCCTCGACGGTTACATCGGCAGCGTCAGCGCCTTCGGACAGGGGCACTACGCCGCGTCGTCCCCGCGCGGCAACATGGCCTTCACCTTTGACCAGAGCGGCCAGCAAACCGGCGCGCACAAGGCCACGGATGTTTGCGGCCTTTGCGCCGCACCCGGCGGCACCTGCCTCGTCACCGACGGGCTGGGACGGGTGCACAGCCTGGCGGACACCCGGCTCACGCTGCTCAAAACGCATCCGCTCGCCTTCGACAACCACCTTGTTGCGCTGACGGGTTAAACCCGACAGCACCGCGCGCGGACGTGCCGCAGGACGCGCCGATAGGCGGACGGGGGCACCCAAACCACGCACCAGCCAAAGACACAGACGGCGGACAGCCACAGCACAAATCCCGCAGCCTCCCCTTGCAGGGCCAACCCGACACCGGGCGCGATCAACACAACCCAGACAGCCCACGCAGGCACCGGAGCCGTCCGTGGGCGCATCCCGAAACTGCGCCGCCGCTTGGGATCGAACCGCGCCAGCCACGCAACGCAGGCCAGACTGATGGCGAGGGTCACCGCGATCACGCCTCAGAAACTCCGCTGCACGTAAAACCCGATGGTCCGCGGCTCGCCCACACGCTCAAACGTGGTGCCGTTTTCGTCAACGAACCGGCTTGTCGCGTAATCCTCGTCAAACAGGTTGCGGACATACAGGCCCAACTCCAGCTCCTCCATCTGATAGGTCAGTTGCGAGCTGACCACCCACCGATCATCACTGCGCTGCGCCGCGCTGTTCTCGACATCAAAAAAGCTGCCCTCGGTAAAAGACGCATCAATGCCCCAAGAGATGCCGTTGTCCCAATCGTACCGGGCACCGAATGCAGCGGTCAGCTCTGCCGCTCCGGGAAAGTCGTTGCCAGCCAGGTTTTCGCCCGCATTGTTGAATTCCACAAATTCCGTGTCGGAATAGGCGACCTGCCCAAAAACGGAAAAACGGTCGCTCAACTCGGCTTCGACAGACAGCTCGCCACCGATCACTTCGGACTTGCCCGCGTTCACGACGATCGTATCCGGCTGACCCGTCGGCAAAACGCCGGAAAACTGGTTTACCTGCTGATCGGTCCAATCTGTGAAGAACACATTCGCCGCGACAAACACCCGATCCGCGTTAAAGCTGCCCCGATAGGCAAGTTCGTAATTGGTCGTGAACTCCGGTTCAAACTCGGAAATGACGTTGGAGGCGTTGATGCTGGTGCCGCCGGATCGGTATCCCCGCTGGATGGTAAAGCTGACCCTCTGGGTGTCGGTGAACTCATAATTGATGCCGAACTTGGGCAGAAACGCACTAAAGTTTGTATCACCCTGCGCCGCTTGATCCTGGAACTCTGGCGGCAACGGAATGGGCGTGTCGTACACCGTTTCAGCGTCGAAACTGAACTCCTCATAGTCATAGCGCGCGCCGACCGTGAAAGACAAACCGTCCAGCCAGCGGTCCGCGCGGATGTCGACCTCGCCAAAGATGGCGATGTTTTCGACATCGGTGGCAAATTCGCTGAACCGGTTCACGAAAATGCCGTTTGCAGCATCCGGCGACCGGCCAAGCGCAAAACCGGCATCGGTGAACAGATCCGCCGGGATCGCGTTTTTGATATCGGTGTAAAACAACCCGACGACGCCGGAATAGGCGCCACTGTCAAAGCTCAGGCGCACATCCTGCTCAAACACCTCCGTGTCGCCGATCCGGTCGAACGTGCCCAGAAAGACGGGCGTGCCATCGTAATCCTCGCTGCGCCGATAGTCCTGCGTGTAATAGGACGTTTCGGTTTCCAGTCTCAGGGCCGCGTTGATGTCCCATTCCGTGCGCAGCCCGATGATGTCATGGCGCGAGCCTTCTTCGGTGGGGATATCGAACGTGACCACCCGGCCCTCTGGTGAAACGCTGCGGTTGATCGTGTCCTCGCCGCCAAAGTTCTCGGTTCGGCTGAATGACAGGACGGCGCGGAATGCGCTTGTCGGCTCCCACAGGAATTTCAACCGGTAGGTGTCAAGTGTCTGGGCATCCGCGTTCTCGCCCAAGGTCGCGTTAAAGATCGAGCCGTCGATATTGACCGTCTCAGCGGAAAACCGCAGGGCCACGGTGTCCGACAGGGGCGTGTTCGCAGCAATCGCGGCGCGGTAGTAGCCGCGCGACCCCACCTCGCCCCGCAATTTGAACTCGGGCTCAAACGTGGGATCATTCGACCGCACAACAATGGCCCCCGCCAGCGCATTGCGCCCCTGCTGCGTGGATTGCGGCCCGCGCAGAACCTCCACCTGCTCGATGTCCCAGGCCGAATAGGGACCAAAGAACGTGGATTGGGTCGTGGGCAGGGCCACCCCGTCCACTTGCGTGGACACCACCAGACCGGCCCCGCCGCCGCCGACCCCGCGCTGATCAATGCCCCGGATGGCAAAGCCCTGCTCGCCAAAGGTGGATGTCACGCCGGGCGTGCGCGTGATCATGTCCTGCAGATCCGCGTCCCCGCGACGCTCCAGGTCCTCTCCGGTCTCGATCGCGGCCGAGGTGGGGCTGTCCTGCACCGTGCGCGACTGCAACTCGCCCCGCAGGATCAGGGTGCCCAGATCAACGGGCGCGCCCTCCTCCTGCGCGGCAGCAAGGGTGGCATTCAGGGCAAACGTCGAAACGCCGCCCACCAAAAGGGGGGAAAGGGCTCTCATATCCAGCTCCGGAAAACGCGTGTTGTGGGTGAGTGTCTGGCGCGGACCGGGGTCGTCGCTGGATGGCTGCGGCCCAGCATCCATTTCCTGACAAAAATTGCAAGGTACTCCGTTTTCCGGCCCCTCACATCTCGCCATCCGCATCGCAATGCACTATGTTCAATCGCGACATGCCAGCCACGCACGCCGCGTCGCCAGCCGATGACCAAAGCGGATGACATGCAGGCACGGCTCACCCTCCCCCGCAGCGGACAGCTCTGGATAGAAACGCGCGTGCGTCGGCACGAAACGCTCTGGCGCTGGATCCTGGCGGGGCCGGCGGCCCTGATCCTGTCGATCCTCGCGATGGCCGGGCTGCCCACGATCCTGCCCGCAGGCGCAGGCGGCATAAACCACCTTGTCCTGCCCGTGGTCCTGTTCCCGCTCCTCTGGGCCAGCTTCGTGGTCTGGCCCGTCGCCACAACACGACCGGGTCGCGTGGCCACAACCTACCTGGCGCTCACCGCGCTCCTGCTGCTGCTCATCACCCTGGCATTCCTGACATGAGCGGCGCCGCACACGCCACCAAACGGCTCGTCGCCCTGCACGGCTGGTCGGCCACGCTGCTGGCCATCCTGCTTTACGTGGTAATGCTCACCGGCACGATTGTCGTACTCGACAACGAAATCACGGAATGGAGCGCGGGACACACCGAAACCGCGCCCATCTTCGGCCCCCGCACCGACGAACTGGTCAGCCGCTTTGCCGCCCAGGTCCCGCCGGAACTGCACGAAACGGTGTTTCTGTCGGGCGGCAGCAACGGCACGCTCAGCCTGTTCTTCGGGGCACCGCAACCGCACCCCGATGGGGGAACCCAACGGTTCGGGCGCGGCTTCCTCGTCGATCCGCAAACGGGCGTGCTGCACGCCGCGCGCGTCGGCTTTTTCAGCGACGTGGTCAGCCACCGGCCCGAGCAGGCGTTTTCCCACTTCCTCGTCGACCTGCATGTGCAACTGCACGTGCCAGGGCGTTGGGGGCTCTACCTGACGGGGATCCTGGGCGTCACGATGCTGGTGGCGGCGATCACCGGTGTGCTGATCCACAAACACATCTTGCGCGACCTCTTCACCACCGAACGGCCCGGCGCGCGGCTGGTGTCGTTCCGGGACAGGCACACGCTGGCGGGGGTCTGGTCCCTGCCCTTTGCGGTGCTCTTGTCGTTCACCGGCGCCTTCCTCAGCTTTGCCATCTCACTGGGGCTGCCGGTGGTGGCCCTTGTGGCCTTCGGCGGCGATCAGGACACGGCGCTCGCGACCGTGCTTGGCGCGCGCCCCACTGTCGACAGCACGCTGTCGGCCATGGCCGACCTCACCACCATCTTTGCCGACGCGACCCTGCGCGCAGGCGCGCCCGTCGGCGGGGCAGAGATCAACGATTACGGCACAGCCGGGGCAGTGGTCAGCACGTTTCACGCCGCCGCAGAGGGGGCGTTGATCGCCACCAACCTCGACTACAGCGGCACCACGGGCGCCTTTCTCGACACCCGCCAGATCGTGGGCACCGAACCATCGGCAGGCTCCGCCCTCGCGGCCCTCATGGCGCCGCTGCATTTCGGCAATTTCGCCGGATGGTGGTCGCGGATCATCTGGGTGGGGCTGGGCGGTGCGATGACCTACACCATCGTGTCGGGCATGCAGCTCTGGCTGCGGCGGCGCGAAAACGACCCCGCGTGGCAGCACGGCGCCCGCGCGCTCAGCCTCGTGGCCTGGGGCCTGCCGCTGGTCATCGTCGTGACGGGACATGCCTCGCTGGTGGCGCTGCTGACGGACGACCCGAACGCTTGGGTGCCGCGCGTGTTTGTGTGGGGATGCCTCGCTGTGCTGGGCTATGGTGCGGTGACATTCAAACACCCACTGGAACGGCTCAACCGCACGCTTGGCACCGCAACGGGCCTCTCCCTCCTGCTCCTGCCGGTCACGCGCCTGCAAACCGGCGGCCTGTCCTGGGGCGAGGCGCTGATGTGGGGCGGCGATTCCGTGCTGGTGATCGACGCCACCTGCCTTGCGCTCGGCCTCGTCTGTCTGTTTGCACTGCGGCGCCAGCGCAGCACCCAACCGGCTGCCGCGCCCGCAGAATGACGCACTGGAAAGCGACCCGAACAAATGCCATCTGACACGTAACACCGACCAGATCAAAGGACGCCACCATGTACATCGCCATGAACCGCTTCACCGTCGCCGCCAACAATGCCGAGGCGTTCGAGGCGCTTTGGCTGGGCCGCGACAGCCACCTCAAAACCATGGACGGGTTCGTCGAGTTTCAGATGCTCAAGGGGCCGGAGGATGAGGACGGCACACGGCTCTACGCCTCGCACACCGTCTGGGCGTCCGAAGACGCCTTTCGCGCCTGGACCCGCTCCGATGCCTTCCGCGCGGCCCACAAAGACGCAGGCAGCACCGCCAAGCTGCACGAGGGCGCGCCAAAGTTCGAAGGGTTCTCGGTCATCCAGGAAATCGCCGCAGACTAGCGGCACGGGGTCACGGTCTGTCGCAAGCGCCGGGGACCTGATGCGCGTCATCTACCCCCGGCATCATCATGGCCAGCAGCGCCGCACAGGGCGAAGCCACCGCAGCGCCGTCCGCCTTTGATCTGGCAAGAACACTCTGCGCGTCCGGATGCCCCGCCGCCGCCGCTTGTTCAAGATATGCCGCGCCCCGCGCCTGTGCCTGCGCGTTGCAACCCTCCTCCGTCAGTCGCCCGCCCAGATAAGCCATCGCACCCACATCGCCGCGCATTGCCAAACGCTCCAGCGGGTACAGTGCAACGCCACCACATATCGGCTGGCCTGAATGTTCGGGTTTGGGCCACAGGATCAGCGCGACCATCAGCGCACAGGCCAACAGCACGAACATCAGGCACAGATACTGCACGATCTGCCGCGCCTCATCGGATCCTGCTCTGCGCGCGGCCAACCGCCTCACCTCCCCTGGATCTGGATGGAAAAGGACCGCTGCGCGCCCTGTGGCGGGGCCGGGAACGGGGCCGCGCGCTGGATCACCTGCATGGCCGCCCGGTCCAACTCGGCAGAGCCGGAACTGCGCGCCACCGACACCGCGCTCAAGCCCCCGTTTGACGCCACGCGGAACGCGACTGTCGCGGCCCCCTGCGCGCCCACACGCGGGCGGCGCACCCTCTGGATGCGGCGCATGATCTGGCCGGGATAGTTCGATATGGCCGCATTGCCCGCCTGCGTCGCCCCCTGCCCGGTCGCGCGCTGCGCTGGCGCCGACGCGGCGCCGTCCGTCTGCCCGGCCTGCGCATTCGTCTGGGCCTGATTGCCACGTGGCGATGGCGCGTCGGGCGTTCGGGTGGCCGTCCGCGTGGTTTCACGCGGCGCGGGCGGCGGATCCTCCGGCTTGTTCCGCGCCTCGAATGCCCGGCTGCGCACCTGCGGGCGCAAGGACTGGGTCACCTCCATCTGATCCGGCTCTTCGGCGGTCAGGGTCTCCGGTGCGGTTGCCGGTGCCTGCTCGGGCGTTGTGGTCGTTTCTGGCGTAACGCGCAGCGTCGGCTCCGGCACGGGCGCCATTACAGACGTGGGAACATCGGCCTCCCGAGGCGGCCGCGCCGCCGTCACCTCCACGGGCGCGACAGGCTGCACAGGCTCCGGCGGCGCAATCTCCTCTGCCATATCCTCCACCGGCACGGGCTCGGTCACCTCGGTCGCCTCCACACCGGACAGGGTCCCCTGCGCCAGATCCGCAAAGCCGTCGCCCAGCGACGCCTCCACCGCCCCAACCTGCCCGCCTTCCATCTGGACCTCTTCGGTCAGATCCAACCGCATCACCCCGCCCAGATGCAGACCCGCCGCCACGGCAAAGGCACCAAAGGCGACACGGCGCGACGCAAACCTCATTGCAGCGCCCTCTCGGTCACGATGATGACACGGCCCGCCCCCGCCCGGCGCAGATCACGGCCCAGACGCACCAGATCAGCAGCAGGCAAGTCCCGATCCGGCACGATCCGCACCTCCTCCCGCGCCTCCGGGTCCAGCCCGGCCAAATAGCCCTCAGCATCCGCCTGCGCGGCGCCGCGATAGACCATCTGCCCATCCGCGTGGATCACCAACGCGTCAGGTGGCGCGCGTCCCTCAAGATCATCGGTCCGCACCAGCGCCAGATCCCGCTCCAGCGGCGCGGCCAGCGTGCCCGCCACCATGAAAAAGACAAGCATCAGGAACACGATGTTGATCAGCGCGATGGTCGGCTCGCGGGTCTGCCGGCGCGCACGCATCAGCCCTGCCCCAGCACGGTGATCTGCAACCCCGGCACGCCCCGCAGCACCACCAACAGGTCGGTCAACCGCTGCGCCGTCACCCCGTCCTGCAGGCTCACGATCACCGGCTGCCCCCCCTCCATCGCCGCCGCCAACGCCTCCAACGGCACGGGCGCACCGTTCAACGCCACCGCATCCTCGGCCAGCTGCAAAAACAGCGGCGGCACCGGCGACACCTCCGCCCCCTGCCCCGCACCACCCGCGGTCAACTCCACCTCTGCAAAGGTTGAAAAGGTCGATGTGAGCATGAAAAACAGAAGCAGCAAAAAGATGACATCAATCAACGACGTCATCGACACCCGCCGCCGGATCTGGCGCGCCCTAGCCACGGACCGGCTCCATACCAGTCTCTAACACAGGCGAATCGGCTCGTCCTACGGGCGCCACAACGGTCAGTACAAAGCCCTCCGCCGCCACACGCTCGGCCTCCATCCGCCCCTCGAACCATGCCAGCACCAGCGCCGTGGGCATGGCCACCGCCAGGCCGACCGCCGTGGTCAACAACGCCACCCAGATGCCGCCCGCCAGGATCGACGGATCCACCTGCGCCCCCGCTGCCTGCAACGCCTGAAACGCCTCGATCATGCCCAGGACCGTGCCAAAGAGGCCCAGCAGGGGCGCCAACTGCGCCACCGTCTCCAAAAACCGAAACCCGCGCTCCAGCCGCGAAAACCGGGCCTCCGCCATGGCCTGCAACCGGTCCCGGCCAAGGCCATCAAACCCGGCCTCAACCACACCGGCCAGATAACTCCGGGACGGGGCCAGCGCCGCGCGCGCCCCGCCTCGATCCCCCGAATCCCACGCCATCACCGCCGCACGCACCGCCGCATGACGGCCCACATGGGCCGCCGAAAACTGCCACAGCTTGTACAGAACCACAGCCAGGGTGACGACCGACACCACGCCCAGCACCAGCACCACCGGCCCACCAAGGTCCAGCACAGCACGCAATTGCCCAAGAACAAGATCCAGCATCAGCCCAGCACCTCGATCTCAACCCGGCTCCTCAGCACCAGACCGGCGGCACAGACGCCCGCCTCCAGCCCCTCGGCCTCACAGGTGTGCAACCCGTTGAACAGCACGCGGCCCAGACCGTCACAGGCGACATCGGGCACCGCAAACTGCCGCACACGCGGACGACCCACCGGCAACGCGCCAAAATCAAACAGGGTCAGCCGATCCACCTGGCCCGACGCATCAAACAACACGGTCTCATAGACAAGCTGATCAATGGCCATCTCATGCCCGTTTGTGACCATGAAGGTCAGCGTACAGGCGCTGTCGCTCTCGGTTACGGTGTTCAATTCGATGGCGATCTTTCCGGTCAGATCACCCTCTTGCGCCGCCGCTCCTGATGCGGTGAGCGCCAATGCCACCAGACGCGCAAAACCCGTGCCCATGCCATGCTCCTTGGTTCCAGAGTGGGATGACCTGGCAAGGCAGCTGGGGACCCGTTAACCCCTTAACAACCATGTCTGCACGAGCGGCGCAATACCTGATAGAAAGACTAGGACAAAGCAGCGCGGCAGCTTGTGGCACCAGGATCAACAACCGCCAGATGTAGATAAGTCTTGCACGAATCCCGCAAGTCAGCCAATAGTCACGGAAAAAGACGGTCAAACGGTGAAAAGCGTGACCGACAAACACAGGCAGGTGGCAGAGGAACCGGGGCAGATGGACGGCACGCGCACGCAAAATGACCTCAATTCCGTCATTCGGCAACACTCCGAATGGCTGGCCACGCAATTGCACGCCCAACGCGAAAGCCTGTTCCCCCCCGATGCAGCGAAACAGATGCGCAAGTTCACCAGTGGTGAGGCCGCGACCCTGCTCGGCGTCGGCGACAGCTACCTGCGCAAACTGCATCTTGAGGGGCGCGGCCCCTCGCCCGAGGTTACATCGGGCAACCGCCGCCTGTATTCTGCGGCCGATATTCAGTCTCTGAGACGCACGTTAGAGACGACCGCCCGCCGTCCCGGCGAATACCTGCCCGGCCGCCGCGAGGGTGACGAGATGCAGGTTATCGGCGTGATGAACTTCAAGGGCGGCTCGGGCAAGACCACCACTGCGGCCCACCTCTCCCAGCGCCTCGCGCTCAAGGGGTATCGTGTCCTCGCCATTGACCTCGACCCGCAGGCGTCTCTGTCAGCCCTGCACGGGGTCCAGCCCGAATATGATCTGCCAGAGGGCGGCACGCTCTATGACGCGATCCGGTACGAAGATCCCGCGCCCATCAGTTCGGTCATCCGCAAAACGTATATTCCCGGCCTTGATCTGATCCCCGGCAATCTCGAACTGATGGAATTCGAACACGACACCCCGCGCGCGCTTGCGACCGGGGCGGCGGGGCTGTTCTTTTTTCGGGTCAAACAGGCTCTGACACAAGTTGATTGCGACTATGACGTCGTGGTCATCGACTGCCCGCCGCAGCTTGGCTTTCTGACCATGTCGGCCCTGTCCGCGGCAACCGGCGTGCTGGTGACGATCCACCCCGAAATGCTCGACGTGATGTCGATGTCCCAATTCCTGCGCATGACCGCCGATCTGATGGACGTGATTGCAGAAAGCGGCGCCGACATGAAACACGACTGGATGCGCTATCTGCTCACCCGTTACGAACCGGCTGATGCGCCGCAAAACCGTGTCGTGGCCTTCTTGCGGACGATGTATGGCGATCATGTGCTGAACGCGCCCATGCTGAAATCCACCGCCATCTCGGATGCGGGGCTGACGAAACAGACACTTTACGAGGTCGAACGCTCCGCCTTCACCCGCTCCACCTATGACCGCGCAATGGAAAGCCTGAACGCGGTCAACGATGAAATATCGACCCTGATACAGGCAACCTGGGGGCGCACATGAGCGAAAATCGCAAGAAACGCCTGTCGATGCTTGACAGTCTGGCCGCGGCGCAGGCCCCTGCCCCGTCCAGTTCGATGATGACCACGAACCGCGCCTTGCGGTCCGCGCGGGACGCGGTCGATGCGCATCACGTGTGGGACCTGGACCCATGGGCCATCGACGATTTGCGACCCGAGGACCGGATGGAGGCGGGAGATCTCCACGATCTGCGCGACGCGATCGAAGCCAACGGCCAGACCGTGCCGATCCTTGTGCGTCGCAACCCCGAGGACGCCGACCGTTACCTTTTGGTCTACGGGCGACGTCGGCTCGAGGCGATCCGCCAGTCCGACAAGGTCGACAAGGTGCGCGCGCTTGTGGCCACGCTTGATGACCACGAGGCCGTGCGCGCCCAGATTTCTGAAAACATGGCGCGCCGCGACCTGACATTTATCGAAAAGGCCCTTTTTGCCCGCGCGCTGGTCGACGGCAGCTTTGGCACCCAGGCACAGGTGGCCGAGGTGTTGACGGTGAGCAAATCCGCCATCTCCATGGCCCTCGCTGTCGTCGATGTCGTCAGCGTCGATCTCGCCCGCGCCATCGGCCCCGCGCCCGGCGTCGGGCGCCCCCGCTGGGACACCCTTGCCCGCGCGATAGAAACAACCGGCGCAGATGTCAGCTACCTGATCCCCATTGCCCGCGACACCCATGACAAGGCCGCGCTCGACGCCGTCACCGACCCGATGGGCCCCTTGCACGAAGATCCGTCCATCACGGCATTCGAAGCCGTTTTGGCCTATTTAGAGACGAAAAAGCCTGTGGTGTCGCAACCCAAGGTGCGCACAAGCGGGAAAAGCCGGACGGTCCACTCCGGCGACCGGCGTATCGGCACCATCAAGCGCATGTCACAGGGCGTGCGTCTAGATGTGGATGCGGGCAATTTCGCGGACTGGCTCGAGCACAACGCCGACGCCGTCCTCAAGGAGCTTCACACGCGCTGGCAAACGCGCGGCGAAGACTAAGGCAGAGCAGTAACCAAAGGAGGCACGCACCAGAAAAGGCAAAAGAAAAGGTCCCGCAAAGCGATGGCGCCCCACGAGACCCTTGTGTTTAGCAGCTTCAAGGTACGATTTCGCGCCCTCCCCCGCAAGTCCCAAGTGATTCGCGGAGCGGATTTTTTTGTGCCTGCGTGAATGATTTTCATGACCTACGTTCCCATCACACCGTTTCGCGGGACGGTGAACGCCCTTGTATTGGCGCGCGAACATCTGGCCGGGCGGGCGAAAACCCTGCCCCGCGCCGACAAGTGGGAGGTGCTGCGCGAATTGGGCGTGGCCGGCCCGAAGCTGGGCGTCAGCGACCGACAATTGACCGTGCTTCAGGCCCTTCTCAGCTTCCACCCCGAAGTCGAACTGGGTGGAAGCGGGGATCGACCGGTTGTCTTCCCTTCCAACGCGTCGATCTGCGAACGGTTGAACGGCATGGCCTGCTCGACCATGCGGCGGCATCTGGCGGGTCTGGTGCAGGCTGGTCTTATCATCCGGCGCGACAGCCCCAACGGCAAACGCTATTCCAGTCGGTCAGGTGGCGCCTTCGGCTTCGACCTCTCCCCCCTCGCCCTCCGCTTCGCCGAGATTTGTGCCGTGGCAGAGGATGTACGGGCCGAGCGGGACCGCCTCAAGCGCCTCCGCCAGACCGTCAGCCTGATGCGCCGCGATCTGGCCGCGCTTGCCGCCTACGGTGCTGATACACAGCCTGACCTCGGGATCTGGGACGCATTCTCCGACCTCGCGATCCTGACCGCCCGCGACTTGCGTCGGCGCCTCGACGAGGATGATTTGGGACGGCTGGAATGCGTGCTCAATGACGCGTTGGACAAAGCCCGTTCCGTGTTCGAAGCAGAAGATATGATCACCAAAGATGCTGAGAATGAGCAGCACCATCATAATTCAAAGACAGACATATCTGTACTTGAACCAAGCTGTGGACGCGTACCGGATGAAACGGATCCGACCTTGGACGATACTTCGAAACCTGCGACACGTGAGGACGCCCAGCCAAACATCCCGCTGGCTTTGGTGTTGTCGGTTTGTGCGGAGATTGCGGTCTACAGCGATCGACCAATCAGGCATTGGCACGACCTTGTCAGGGCGGCGGATATGGTGCGGCCGATGATGGGTATTCAGCCCTCAGCATGGGGGGAAGCTGTGAAGGCGATGGGGCCTGAGCAGGCGGCAGTCACAGTGGCGGCGATGCTGGAGAGGTTTGACCAGATCAAGTCGCCCGGAGGATATCTGAGGCACCTGGCGCGGCAAGCCATGGCGGGGAAATTCTCTTGTGCGCCGATGGTGATGGCGTTGACGCGGAGGGAGGCGGCTTGAGAGTTCACAGCTGTGAACTTTGTACCGTGCGGTCTGTTGACCGAAAGTTCACAGCTGTGAACTTTTCCCCCGACGCTGCCCTCTATGCCCCACAAAGGCGGCAAATAATCTTTACAACATCCGGCCGGAAAGATACCAAAACGACTGATTGCGCGCCCCACCCCAATGCCTGGCAGGCCCCGCGCTGGCAACTGCACAACAGGTGGGGATATCATGCAGAGATGTATTCTGGGGGGCGTGGCGATACTCGCTGCGGGCGCGACAACGGTTCAGGCACAGGACGTTCCGGTCGAATTGCCGCCGCTGATACTTGGTACAGCGCTGCGCGCCGACCGGGACATTCGGGACACGCCCGTGGCCGCTTCGGTCGTTTCGGGCGAAACGCTGGAAAGACGGCAAGCAGATACGATCGAAGAGTTGATCGGGGACGTGCCGGGCGTGTCGATCGAAGGCGGGCCACGTAGCGTGGCGCAAGAGATCAACATCCGGGGTTTTCAGGACGAGCAGGTGGTGCTGCGCTTTGACGGCGGACGCTTCAACTTCAATCGGGCGCATAGCGGGCGCTTTTTCTTTGACCCGGATATCGTGCAGAAGGTCGAGGTCGTCAGGGGAGGGGGGTCGACCCTGTTTGGGTCAGGCGCCATCGGCGGTGTCGTCGCGGTTGAAACCAAGGATGTCGAAGATCTGTTGCTGCCGGGCCAGACAACCGGCGCCCGCTTGCGCTTTGGCTATTCCGACAACGGCCAGGTCTGGAGCCCGTCTGCCACGGTCTATGGCGATTACGGCAGCTTTGATGCGCTGGCCTTTATCGGTGGGCGCGAGTTCGGCACGTCGCTGGAAGACGGCAATGGGGACGAGATCCTGCGATCCGAAGTGGACAGCTTGAATGGGCTGATCAAGCTGGGCTTTGAGCCGACCGAGGATCAGCGGTTTGAGTTGAACCTGTCCTATTACGAAGATGACGGACTGGTGCCGCCCAACGCCAATACCGAAGCCGATCCGGACCCGCGTACAGGCAATGATTCCGAGCGGTCGGCGGAGATTTTCACCTATCGCATGTCCTGGGACTGGAACCCGGAAGGGTCCGACCTGGTGGATCTGTCGGTGCTGCTTTATGGCAATACGCTTGAGATTCAGGACGACCGTATCCGGGACGGGCGGGCCGACTTTACCGAATATGACACCATTGGCTTTGAGGTTACGAACCGGTCGCGGTTCGATGTCGGGGTTCCGGTCGACCTGGTCTATGGGGTCGAGGCCTTTCGGGATGAGCAGAGCGGTACGCGCAACGGTGCCGCACGTGTGCAATTCCCGGACGCCGAAGCGACGACGCTCGGTGTTTTTGCCGAAGCAACCTTTGGCGTGACCGACCGGCTGGACCTGATCGCGGGCGTCCGGTTCGACCAGTATGACCGGGACGTGGACGACCCCACGCTGGAGGATGCGGATGATGATTTCTTGTCCCCGCGCATCGGCTTTAGCTTTCGGCCCAATGATGACTGGCAGATCTTTGGCAACATCGCGCGGGCGTTCCGCGCGCCGACGCTGACCGAACTTTACAATGACGGGGTGCATTTTTCCTATGGGTTCCGTAACGGGGTCGAATTCACCAACAATTTTTTGCCGAACCCTGATCTTGAGGCAGAGGAGTCGACGCAAGTTGAACTGGGCGCGCGGTTCGATCGGGCGAACATGTTCCGGCCGGGGGACAGCCTGCGCCTGTCGGCGAATGCCTATTATGCCGATGTCGAGAATTTCATTGATGCCATCGTGTTTGAACCGGGGCAGGGACCTCGGGTTCCGGGATCTCCGACCGTGCTTGCCACGTCGACCCAGCGGAACATTGATGCCGAGCTGTACGGCTTCGAGGCTGAGTTGGATTATGATGCAGGCAATTGGTTTGGCGGGTTGGCCCTGACGTTGCCCGAAGGCGAGGCGAAGAACGGTGAGGAGTTGGGGTCGATCCCGCAGGCGCGTTTGACGGCCACCCTGGGCTATCGACCGACATCGGAATGGACCGTGGGCGCACGCGCAACCTTTGCCGGGGACCAGAATGACGTGCCGGAGACCGGGCGGCCCGGAGAAGCCTTTACCGTGGTGGACCTGTTCGGGTCATGGGCGCCGGAGCGGGGGCCGTTACAAAATGCGGTGTTCCGTGCGGGCATCGACAACGTGTTTGACGAGCAATACGTGATTTATCCAAATGAGCTGCCGCAAGCGGGTCGGTCGATCAAATTGTCGGCGTCCTTTCAGTTCTAAGAACAGTGTAACATATTGTTCTAGAAGGGAATATGCCGCTACAAGCTAGCTGTCCGGCTTCGAATCCTGTTTCTGGCGCGGGGTCCATGGATTGATGCCCAGGCGGAGCGAGGCGCGTCCGATCATGTGCGCGCCGATGGGGGCCGTCAGCAGCAGGAAGAACACGATCAGCACGCAGCGCACGATAATGCCGGGTTCGGCAAAGTGCAGTGCGGCCCCGGCCATCACCAGGCCGGAGCCCAGCGTGCCGACCTTGGTGGCGGCGTGCATCCGTGTGAACACGTCCGGGAGGCGTATGACGCCGACGCCCGCGGCAACTGTCATGGCGGCCCCTAGAAAGACGAGGATGGCCGCGGCGAGGTCGATCATTCTGTTTGCTCCTCTTCGTCTTCGCGTGCCTCGCGTCGGATCACCACCCGTTCGGCAAAGCGCGCCAGTGCGACCGTGGCCAGAAAGCCCACCAATGCCAGCACGAGGGCCACATCGAGAAAGGCGGCGTCCTGCGACCGGATCGCGGCGAGGCCGCAAAAGGCCACGATAGAGACCGTCATCTGGTCCAGCGCCACCACGCGGTCGGGCAGGGTGGGCCCGATGGCGAGCCGGACGAGGGCGAGCCCCACGCCGATGAAGACGAGCGCAAAGCCAAGCGTCAGAACGGTGTCCATAAGTGTCATTCCCGGTCCTCCACGGCGTCGATCACCCAGCGTTCCATCCCCTCTTTGAGCGAGCGGCACACCGCCTCGGGGTCGTCGGCGAACATGACGTGCAGCTTGAGCGTTTTGCGGTCCGCGCTGACGTCGATGCTAAGTGTGCCCGGTGTCAGCGAGATGAGATTTGTCACCAGCAGGATGCCTGCATCGGTCTTGACGTCGAGCGGCATGTTCACGATGGCCGGGTTCGAGCGGTGCGTGGGCGTGAAGATGTCCCAAAGTACCTCGATGCTGGACACGATCAATTCGTAGTTGAACAGCACCAGCAGCTTGATCCAGTACCAGACCCGCTTGAAATACGTCGATTTGACCCCTGCCAGCGGCTGGATCAGCATCAGCACGAAATAGCCCACCGCCAGGCCCGACAGCACCGACAGCCAGGTGAATGTGTTGAACAGGATCATCCACGCCACGGCGAAGAAGATGTTGGCGACAAGCGTGTTCATGTCTCACCTCCGAGTACCGTTGTGATATAGGCCGTGGGGTCCAGAAGTTGCGCGGCGGCGTCCTTGGCGAAGGTCACGAAGGGTTCGGGCGAGAAGCCGATGACCAGCGTCATGGCCGCAAGCGCCGCGATTGGGATCAGGAGGTGCCGTCTGGCCTGTGGCGTGAGTTGGTTCAGGGTCGGGTCGACGCCTTCGGGATGGGGTTTCCAAAAGGCTTCGGCCCAGATCTTGGTCATCGAGAAGATGGTGAGCAGGCCCACGAGGAGGGCGACGGCGGCGATGATCCAGCCTTGGTTTTCGATGGCTGCCGCCACAAGCACGTATTTGGCCCAGAAGCCTGACAGTGGCGGAAAGCCTGCCAGAGAGAAGGCGGGGATGAAGAAGAGGCATGCCAGCAAGGGCGCGGATTTGTAGAGCCCGCCGATGCGGTTCAGGTCTGTAGAGCCTGCGGTGCGTTCGGCGACGCCTGCGATGAGGAAGAGGTTCGCCTTTACGATGATGTGGTGGACGAGGTAGAATACCGCTCCAGCCACAGCGAGCGGGGTCAGCAGGGCGAGGCCCATGATCATGTAGCCGATCTGGCTGACGATGTGGAACGACAGGATCTTGCGAATGTCGTTCTGAGCTGCGGCGCCGAGGACGCCGGTGACCATGGTCAGCCCGGCCACCCAAAGCAGGATTTGGTGCGTGAAGCCGATGTCGCCGTCGAACACGAGCGTGAACATGCGGATCAGGGCGTAGACGCCGACCTTGGTCAAGAGCCCCGCGAAGACCGCCGAGACCGAGAAGGCGGGCGTGTGGTAGGCGGCGGGGAGCCAGAAGAACAGGGGGAAGACCGCCGCTTTGACCCCGAAGGCGACCATGAACATCATCGCCACGACAGTCACGAGGCCCTGGTTTTCCACGGTATCCAGCGTGCGCGCGATGTCGGCCATGTTGAGCGTGCCGGTCATGCCATAGAGCAGGCCGATGCCCGACAGGAACAGGATGGTCGAGATCAGGTTGAGCGTGACGTATTTGATGCCGCCGTCGATCTGGTCCTTGTTGCCGCCAAGGATCAGCAGGCCGAAGGACGAGATCAGCATGACCTCGAACCAGACATAGAGATTGAAGAGGTCGCCGGTCAGGAATGCGCCCACGACGCCACCGATCAGGATGTTGAAGAGGGCATGATAGCCCAGATGCTCCTTGCGTTCGTCAATGTCTGTCAGCGCATAGACCGACACGGCCAGTGCCGTGATTGCGGTGATGACGACCATGACGGCAGACAGGTAGTCGGCCACCAGCGTGATGCCGAAGGGGGCAGACCAGCCGCCCATTTGCGCGGCGATCACTCCCTGATCAAGCACGCGCACCATGAGCAGGATCGAGGCCCCCAGCAGCACGGCGTTGCCTGCGACGCTGAACCAGCGCCCGGCAGCCCCGTAGCGGGCAAGGAAGGCCAGTACCGCCGTCAGGAAGGGCAGTACGAGAGGTGTTGCAAGGGTCCAGGTCATTTCGTGTCTTCTGTGCGCGGCTCAGCGATCCGCATGTCGTCGGAGTACAGCGTGCCCAGCGTGGAGTAGGCGCGAAACATCAGCACGAGGGCAAAGGCAAAGAGGCCGAAGCCGATCACGATGGCCGTCAGCACCAGCGCCTGGGGCAGCGCATTGGCGACATCGCCCACGGGTCCTTCGGCACCTTCGGCGATCAGGGGCGGTGCGCCGGAGGTGAGCCGCCCTGACACGAAAATGATCAGGTTCGCCGCGTTCGAGATCAGCACCAGCCCGAAGATGAACCGCAGCACGTTGCGCGCAAGCATCAGGTAGACCGAGGTGGCAACCAGCACGCCGATGGTTATGGCAAGGAGCGCCTCCATCTAGATCTCCTCTTCCATGGCGAAGACGATGGAGAGGATGGAACCGAAGACCACCAGGTAGACCCCGATATCGAAGACGAGGACGGTGGAGAGGGGGATCCCCTTGTCCTCGGGCGTTTCATTGATGAACAGCCATTGGCCGGTGAACAGCGCATCGCCAAAGACGGCCGCTGCGATGCCTGCAAGCAGCGCGATGCCCAGCCCGGCCATTGCGATGTTCTGTGGCATGACCTTGAGTGCGGCGCGCGCGTCTGCGGTCCCGCAGGCCAGCGCAAACAGCACAAAGCCCGTGGAGCCGATGAGACCGCCGATAAAGCCGCCCCCAGGTTCGTTATGGCCGCGGATCAGCATGTAGAGCGAGAACAGCACCAGAAGCCCGCAGAGATACCGGGTGCCCACGCGCAAGATGATCGAATTCATGGATCTTTCCTTGGGTGTGTGGTGCGCAGAAGCGCATAGGCTGACAGGGCTGCGATGACCACCACTGCGACCTCGCCGAAGGTGTCGAGTGCGCGGAAGTCCACGAGGATGACGTTGACGATGTTGCGGCCAAAGGCTTCGGGCCAGCTTGTGACCTCGAAATATTCCGTCAGGCGCAGGTCGAGCGGGGTTTCAAGCACCGCCAGAAGGACAAGGGTCACCGATAGGCCGATGGCCCCGGCCAGGATGGCATCGACGGGGCGCCTGTCGCGCCCGTTCTGGTCGAGCACCGGCAGACGCAGGAGGGCGACGGCCACGAGGACAACCACAAGCGTTTCCACCAGCAGTTGGGTGATTGCGACGTCTGGGGCGCTGAATACGATAAAGATCATGGCGACGCCAATGCCCACCACCCCGAGTGCCGCCATCGCAGCTATGCGCGAGCTTGTGATTGCCGTCAGCAGCGCGCCTGCGCTGATCAGCACCACGAGGGCGACATTCTGGAATGTGACGTCTGACAGGTCCGGCAGGGCAGGCATGGCCTGCCGCGCGATCATCGTGCCGCCAATGGCCACCAGCACCGTTGCGAAGGTTGCAAAGATGTAGCGCCGCAGGATGCCCGGCTGGATGATGCGGGTTTGCCAGGCGGCGAACCCCTTTAGCCCAGCGAGGAACGTGTCCCAGCCGTTGTCGAATTGCGGGGAAGCGTCCACCAGCCGCCCGAGTGCGGGGCGCAAGCGTTTGTGGCCGAGATAGAGGGCAGCCCCCAGTGCCACCGTCGCGATGGACAGGATCAGCGGCATGTTCACGCCTGCCCAGAGTTGCAGTTCCTTGGCGTCTTCCATGGACCCCAGCAGCGATTTGACGGTCGGGTCGACCAGGGACGTTTGCAACAGGTCCGGGTAGACGCCGAAAAGCGCGCCCAGGACGGCGAGGATCACGGGCCCTGCCAGCATGGGCCACGGCGCTTCGTGGGGTTTGCGGGGCAGGGCGATGCCGGTGCGTTGCCAGAAAGGGCGCAGCGCAACGATCCCAGCCACCGCGAACATCAACGCGTTGGCCGTCAGCAGGGCGGCGGCGAAGATAAACGGTTCAGATCCGATGGCGAGGATACCCGCGTATTTCAGTTCCTTGCCGATGAAGCCGAGGAAGGGCGGGAAGCCTGCCATGGACAGCGCCGCGAGCCCGGCAGCGAAGGCTGTGACTGGCATGACCCGCCCGAGCCCGCCCAGCACGTCCGCCTCGCGCGTGCCGGTGGCGTGGTCAATGCAGCCCACCACGAGGAAGAGGGACGCCTTGTAGAGCGAATGGACCACGAGGAAGGTTGCAAAGGCCGTCATGGCGTAGCCCGACGTTTGACCGAGAAACAGCGTGAGCGTGCCGAGTGCCATGAGCGTGGTGTAGGCAAGCGCCTGTTTCAGGTCTGTCTGCCGCAGGGCGAGGATGCTGGCGAAGACGGCGGTGAACGCCCCGGCGATCGTCAGTGTCCAGAACCACACATCCGTGCCCGACATGCCCGGATGGAGGCGCGCCATCAGGTAGACCCCCGCCTTGACCATCGTGGCCGAGTGCAGGAAGGCCGAGACGGGTGTGGGCGCGGCCATCGCGTTCGGCAGCCAGAAGTGGAACGGAAATTGCGCCGATTTGGTGAACGTGCCCGCCAGGATCAGGATGAGGATGGGCAGGTACATTTCATGCGCCTTGAGCGTGTCGGCCTGGGCCAGGATCACCGACAGCTCGAAGCTGCCCATGGAAAAGCCCAGCAGGATGAAGCCCGCGAGCAGCGCCAGCGCGCCCGCGCCCGTCACAAAGAGGGCCTGGAGCGCCGAGCGCCGCCCTTTGGTCGTGTCGTGCCCGAACCCGATCAGCAGGTAGGAGGTGATTGTCGTCAGTTCCCAGAACACGAACAGCCCGATGAGGTTGTCAGCCAGCACCAGCCCCAGCATCGCCAGCATGAAGCTGGTCAGAAACAGCGCAAAGCGGGTGAATTGCGGGTGCCCGGCGAGGTACGTGTTGGAATAGAGCAGCACCAGCGCCCCGATCCCCGAGATCAGGAGCGCGAAGGTGAGGCTGAGCCCGTCGACAAGGAACGACAGCGAAATGTTCAGCGACGGCACCCAGTCCCACACCAGCCGCAGGCTTTGGCCCTCGGCGATGGCAGGGGCGAGGCTGAGGAACCAGCCGAAAAGGAGGAGCGCGATCCCGACAGGGATCAGGCCGACAAGGCCGTTTCCCGTGGGGTTGGTCGCGGTGGCCGTGTCGTCGTTCAATTCTTTTCCAGTTCTTCAATCGTCACGGGTGAGGTAAAGCCTTCCGGCTTGACGGCAAGGACGGAGCAGGTGACGCGGCTGAGGATTGTGTCGGCGGTGTTGCCGATGAACATGCCCGACAGGCCGGTGCGCCCAAGCGTGCCCATGACCAGCGTGTCGATGTGCTGTTCATGGGTGTGCTGCGCGATGACGTCGGCGGCGACGCCCTTGACGTGCATGATCTGCATCCGGTCGGCAAACGCGGTATATTGATCCGTTAGAGCGGTCAGCCGGGCGTGGCTCTCCTGCTTGGTGGTGAGCAGGAGCGCTTCGACATCCTCGGGCGGGGTGTGGACGCGGCTTGAGCGCAAAAGGTGCTCTTCGTGGAGATACCAGGCGTTCAGCACGTCGAGCTTGGCGTCGTCCTGCACCGAAAGGGACGTGGCCAGCTGCATGACCTTGTGGTTGAGCGCGTTCCGGGTCTCATCGCTTGGGTCGGGATCGACGGCGGCCACGATGCGCTTGGCCTTTGGCTCGGCCTTGCTGTTGAGGATCCAGACGGGGCAGGGGCATTTGCGCAGAAGGTGCAGGTCTGGCCCGCCCAGCACATTCCATGTCGGCGTCTGGTCGGCTGCTTTGAGCACCAGGTCGTTGTCATATGTCAGCACATGTCGGATCACTTCGATAAAGCCGACACCCTGGGCGAGCATGGTGGTCACGTCGGCGCCGTCCTGCCGAAGACCGGTGGCCACCTGTTCCAATTGGTCCTTGCGCGCCGCAATCAGTTCAGCCCCGACTTCGCGCCCCCGCTGCCCTGACAGCGTTGCCAGCATCCGCGCCATGTCGGATTGATCGGTTTCGGACACATCCAGCAGGGTCAAACGGGCGCCATTGGCCTTGGCCAGCCAGTGCGCGCGCGCAACGAGGGCGTCGGACACGCCTTCGGGGTTCGAGACAACGAGGATGTTCTTGAAACGCTTCATGCCTAGGCCTTTCGGAGCAACAGACGCTGAGATGGGGATCAAATTTGATTGATCAAATTGAAAACTGGGAAGGAATTGATAGATGTTATCTATCAGTCCGGCAGGAGAAGCCCGTGCCAACACTTCAGCAACTGCGTTATCTGGTGGCCGTGGCCGATGCGGCGCATTTCAGGCGCGCGGCAGAGGCCTGCCACGTCACACAACCGACCCTGAGCGCGCAACTCAAGGAGTTGGAAAGCAAGCTGGGGTCTGTGTTGATCGAGCGCAGCCGCGGCGGGGTTGTCGTGACCCCCCTAGGTGAGCAGATCATCCAGCATGCCCGCACTGCGCTGCGCGAGGTTGAGGAAATCCGCACCCTTTCCGCTCTTCAAAGTGGGAGTTTGAACAGTACGATCAAAGTTGGTGTGGTCCAGTCCCTTGGGTCATACCTGTTGCCAATCCTGGTGCCGGATTTGCACAAGAGCCATCCGCAACTGAAGCTGTATGTGCGTGAGGGGTTGCCGAAGCATTTGCTTGAGGCCCTGGGGTCAGGGGCGCTCGACTTGCTGCTGTTTCCGCTGCCGACGCGCGAGGCGGAGTTTGAAACGCGGTCGCTGTTTCGCGAGCCCCTGTCCGTGGTGATGCCTTTTGACCACCCTTTTGCCCGCGAGGAGACCATTGCGCCCAGCATGTTGAAGGGTGAGACCATCATGGCGCTTGAGCGGGGCCATCGCCTGTATGACAAGGTCGAACGCATCTGCGAACAACACGGTGCGGTACTGTCCAGCGAGTATGAAGGCACGTCGCTGGACACGCTGCGCCAGATGGTTGCCATGGGAATGGGCCTGACGCTGTTGCCCGCCCTTTATGTCCGGTCGGAGGTCACGAGCCAGGAGCTGGTGCTGGCCCGTCCGTTTCGCGGCACGCCCCCGTCGCGCACCATTGGCATGGTCTGGCGCCGCAGCACGGCGCGCGAGGCAGAGTATCAGGATCTGGGCGACGAAATCAGCGAAATCCTCGCCCGTCGTGCGCGCGAGGTGATTGTCTTGGGCTAGACCGCGCTTTGACTGGTCCGCAACCCGCGCAAGGTAAGGAGCCCGGCGATGGCGATGCCCAGAAGGTCGGTGCGCCAGTCGCCCGAGATCATGCAGACGGCGCCCACCAGCAGGATAATGCGAATGAGCGGCCCTGCGGCGCCCATGAACCAGCCCTGCACCGCACCCGCCAGCATGTAAACGCCGATGAGGGCGGTGAGGAGGTTTTGGACACTGACGTACCAGGGCGCCTCCATCAGCAGGCCGGGGCTGTAGAAGAACATGAAGGGCACGATGAAGGCGGCGAGGCCCACTTTGAAGCTGGTGATGGATGTGCGCATCGGCTCGGACCCGGCGATGGCGGCACCCGCATAGGCGGCGAGGGCGACGGGCGGGGTGATGGCCGACACGACGGCGAAGTAGAACACGAAGAAATGCGAGATGAGCGGGGTGATCCCGATTTCGATCAGGCCGGGGGCGACGACCGAGGCGGCCACAGCGTAGGCTGCGGTTGTGGGCATTCCCATGCCGAGGATGACCGAGATCATCATGGCGAAGCTGAGCGCCAGAAGTGTGCTTTGCTGTGCGAGGTCGAAGAGCAGGCTTGAGAACCGCGCGCCCACGCCGGTGAGAGAGATGACCCCCACGATCAGGCCCGCGCAGGCGCAGACGATGATGATTTGCAGCGACATGCGCCCGCCGTTGCCGAGCGCCTCATAGATTTGTTTTGGCCCCATGCGGTAGGGCGTGAGCCAACTGACCACCGCGGCCGAGGCGATGGCGAGTGTGCCCGCGCGGATCACCGAATAGCCGCTGAAGAGCGCGCCGATCAGGATGACGATGGGCAGGAAAAGGTAGGCTTGTTTTGCCAGCTCGCCGAGTTTGGGCAACTCGTCCGCGCGCATGCCGCGCATGCCGGTCCGGCTCGCCTCGAAATCGACCATGAAGTAGATGGAGGCGAAATAGAGGATGGCGGGGATCAGCGCCGCGACCACCAGTTCAGTGTAGGGGATGCCGGTGATTTCCGCCATGATGAAGGCGCCCGCGCCCATGATGGGCGGCATGATCTGTCCGCCCGTCGATGCCGCCGCCTCGATTGCGGCGGCGGATTGGGGGCGGTAGCCTACTTTCTTCATCAGCGGGATCGTGAGTGAGCCGGTGGAGACAACGTTGCCTGCCGAGGTGCCGTTGATCATGCCCATGAGGCCCGAGGCCAGCACCGACACCTTGGCCGGGCCGCCCTTGGCCCGTCCGGCGGCGGCGAAGGAGAAGTTGACGAAGTAGTCGCCCACCTTGGAGCTTTGCAGGAAGGCGGCGAAGATGATGAACAGAATGATGTAGGTGGACGACACGGCGGTGGTTGGCCCCAGCACGCCATTGTCGGTGAAGACATAGGTGAAGAAGCGTTTGGGGTCGTAGCCGCGGTGTTCGAGGAAGCCCGGCATCCATGGGCCCGCAAAGGCGTAGGCGATGAAGACAAGTGCGATGATGACGAGAGCCAGCCCCGCAAGGCGGCGGGTGAGTTCGGCGATCATGATGATGATGACAAAGGCCGCCCAGCCGTTGTTGGGATCGGCAAAGGGTGTGCCCGCCCGCAGGCGCAACGACAGGGTGTCGAGGCTGAACAGGATGAAGCCGCAGCTTGCCAGTGTCGCCACGATCAGGGCGATGTCGCCCAGCGGCAGTTGCCCCTTGCGCGCAGGATAGAGCCAGCCGGTGAGCATGGCGAGCAGGGTGCCCGCGCCAAGTGCAGGTCCGAAGGCTGTGAGCGTCCATGGGGGCGGGGCAGGGGTGCCCGGTTCATGGAACATCATCGCGGCGATGAGGGAGCCGAGGCCGATGGTGGTGCCCAGCAGGGCCACGCCGCCCATGATGTGTGAAACAGGGGTGTTGGGTCCGTCGGATGCGGGGCGCATGGACATGGCCGCACTGGTGCCGAAGCCCAGGATCAGCGCGCCCGCGATGTGCATGATGCGGAAGGTCCATGTCTCGAGCGGGGCGATGTTCAGCACGTAAAGGTGCCAGCCCGCATAGACCGCGCAAAGCAGGAAGCCCACGCGCGTCAGCAGGTCGGTGGCGACCGGCGTTTCGGGCTGTTCCAGCGGTGTGGGCCGTGTCGCTGTGTCCGTCATGCGTTCCATCCCCCGGCTGCATGAAAAGAGCACCCCGCCCGGAGGGGCAGGGTGCCGTAGGAGCTTAGACCACGTCAGCGGATTTAGTCAGCAAGTTCTGCCGGGATGTCGAAACCGTTATCGCGGAACCACTGTGCCGCGCCCGGGTGCCAGGGCAGGAAAGTGTTCTTGTCGAAGTTCTCGGGCAGGGTTTCGACCGCAGCCTTGTGGATTTCCAGCATCTTTGGATTGTTGCCCATGACCGTGTCGACGACTTCATAGACAAAGCTGTCGGGCAGATCAGCATGCGCGATGGCGAAGTTCCACATCGACACCGAAAGCTGATCCTCTTCCAGCGACGGGTAGGTGCCCGCAGGAATCGTGAATTCGGCCACGGGTTGCGCGTCGATAACCGCCGCCTGTTCCTCGGGCGTGAAGCCGAAATAGGTCACGTCGGTCTGTGCATCGAGCTGGCTGAAGGCAGGGTAGGGCAGGCCGCCCGCCCAGGTGTAGACGTCGATCAGCCCGTCCTGCAGCTGGCCGGCAAGGTCGGCGGCGCCGCCGTTCCGGAACTCGACGTTTTTGCCCATGTCTTCGAGGATGCGCGGCCAGTAGGTGCCGGGTGTGCCGCCTGCAGGGCCAACGCCCACGACGGCGCCGTCGGGGATGTCGGCAAAGCTGGTGATGCCGGAGCTGGTCAGCGTGACGGCGTGAAAGCCCGTCTTGTACATGGGGAAGATCGCGCGGATCTGGTCGTGCTGCAGGCCTGGCGCCAGCGCGCTGTTGCCGTTCATTGCGTCAAAGGCTGGGCCCATTGTGACCATCGCCATATCCAGATCGCCGGTCTGCACCAGCGCTGCGTTCTGTACGGGGCCGCCGGTCACTTCGGTGCCGCCGGGAATGCCGAGCGCGTCCGCGACCATGTTGGCCCAGCCGGCGCCGTAGACGAAATAGGTGCCGCCCTGGCTTGCCGTGCCGACCGAGAAGCTGTCGGGCCAGTCGCTGCGGTCCTGCGCGCTGAGTGTCGTTGCGGCGAGCCCAATTGTGCTGGCCACTGCCGCGACCTGAACGGCCTTGAATGTGCGGGTGATGTTCATGATCTCCTCCTCCTGTCAGATGTGCGCGCTGTTTTCAGCGGCATTTGTAACTGAACACCTCGTACGTAGGGTGACGTATGGTAACGAAAAGGCGCAAGCCTGCGGATCAGCCGATCCTCGCCCAGACATGTCGGTATCCCTTTGGTTTCGTTGGCTACACTTTTTCTTGAAGGTGTCGTGAAGATCGCGCGCGGGGTCTGATCAAAGCGAAAGCCGCCGCTGAACGCCGATCTGATCAAGGAACATGTCATCGTGGCTGACGATCAGAATGGCGCCGTCAAAGACGCGCAACGCAGCCTCGAGCGTCTCGACCGCTTCGATGTCCAGGTGGTTGTTGGGTTCGTCCAGAAGAAGGAGCTGGGGCGGTTGGCTGTGGCCGAGGGTGCAGGCCAGACCTGCGCGCAGGCGTTGTCCGCCGCTGAGCGTGCCGACCTGCTGCAAGGCATCCTCGCCCCGGAACAGAAAGCGGGCGAGCACCGCGCGCCGGTCGTTTTCGCTGGCTTTTGGATCGAGGCGGGCGAGGGCGTCGCGCACGGTTTCGTTCGGGTCGAGCAGGCTCATGTCCTGATCCAGAAGCGCAGCGGGGACGTGCAGCCGAACCGACCCGGACACAACGGGAAGGTCGCCGTGGATGCAGGCCAGCAGCGTGGATTTGCCGGACCCGTTCGGTCCGACAATCGCGATGCGTTCTGGCCCTCGGAGCGTGAGGGAGATGTAGCGCAGTATAGGGGCATCAGATGCGTAGCCGAATGTCAGCCTGTCGACTTGCAGCACATCGCGCCCCTTGGCGAGGCCGGATGCTGGAATGTCCATGACCATGGGTTCGAGAACCTCCACCGACTTGCGGGCGGTTTCCAGCGCCGTTTCCGCGTCTTCCACCTGGCGATTGCGTAGACGGGCTGCCGCGCTGCCTGACCCTTCGCTGCGCTCCTTGGCGGCATCTAGCACGAGTTTTGACTGGCTGCCGGACGCCCGCAACTGTCGTCCTTGCCGGTCTGTGCGCACCTTGCGTTCGGCGGCGCGGCGGGCGCGCGCCTCTGTTTCGGTTACGGAGCGGGTGGCGCGGGCAAGGTCCTGTTGCGCTGATGCCAGTTCTGCAGATTTCATCTCGCGGTAGGCGGTGTAGTTCCCGCCATAGGTGCGCGCGCCGAGTGTGGTCAATTCGACAATGGCATCCATCCCGGCCAGCAATGTGCGGTCGTGGCTGGCGATGATGGCGCAGCCGGTCCATGCGCGCAATGCGTCGATGACATACGTGCGCCCGGCCCGATCCAAGTGGTTTGTCGGCTCGTCCAGCAGCAAGACATCGGGGTGTTGAAACATGAGTGCGGCAAGACCCGCGCGTGTGCGCTGTCCCCCGGACAGTGCGCCGAGGGGTGTATTGATCGGCAGGTCGAGACCGCTTGAGGTGAGGGCCGTTTCCAGCCGCGCCACAAGCGTCCAGTCCGCGTTGGCAAGATCGTCTGCGGTGGCTGTGCCTTGGTCCGCGCGGTTGAGAATGGCCAGATCGTCTCGGACCTCGAACAGATCTGCCAATGTGTCCTCTGGGCGGTGTTCGGGGGTCTGGCGCAGAAATCCGACGGCTGGCGGCCGCGTGATGGTTCCCGAAGAGGGGGCAAGTTCGCCTGCGATCAGACGCAGAAGCGTGGACTTTCCCGTGCCGTTGCGTCCGACAAGGCCGGTGCGTCCCGGTCCGAATGTCAGGTTGAGTTCGGTGAAAAGGGGGCTGTTGTCGGGCGCGTTCCAGCCGAGGCTGGCACAAATGATGGATGACATGGTGGAATGCTCGCTGCAGGGGAACCGGGGCGGTTGATCAGGTCGTGCGCGTGCAATCCATGTGCTTGGTCCTGTACTGGTCAGATATATTGGAAATAGGGGCCGGTGCGGCCTGTCACAAGTTGTGTAATGACTTACGCTTGAAGCGCGTTCAGCAGCGTGCGGAAATTGGTGCGTGCGCGGCCGGGGTGGCGCACCTTTTTCACCTGCGCGAGGTTTGACAGGTCGCGCGCGACCACAATCAGCCCGACCATCCCCAGTTCGTAATGCGGCAGGCAGAGGTAGCCATAAATGCCGGGAACCTTGAGCGTCACGGTGATTTCTTCGTCTATGCCGCCGTTCCAGGGCGCGGCCCCGTTCGGGATCATACCGCGCTTGGACGCGGAGTTGTGGCTGGGGTCCGTGGCCAGGAAAGTGACACTGTCTCCCTGATCCACATGCAGGATCGCCGGGTCGAACACGTTGAGGATATTGCGGTCATTGCAGTCGGCATTCAGCATGAGGACCGTGTGCTTGGCCCCCTCGGCGCCTGGAGCCGCCGTTTTTGCAGTGGCATAGCTGCCGGCAAGCGCGGCGAGTGAGACGGTGAAACTACGACGCGTAAGCATGAACGACGAGGTCCTCCCTGGGGCCGGTGGTGATATGGATGTCAACACCGTAGGTCTGCGCGATTTCAGGGTTGTGCAGAACGGTGCAGGGGGCGCCCTGGGCCACCACCTGTCCGTGTCGCAGCAGGATCAGGTGATCGGCAAAACGCGCGGCGAGGTTCAGGTCGTGCAGCGCGACGATCCCGATGGCCTTGCGCGTGGCGATGGTGTGTCGGATGCGCCCCAGTACGTCGAGCTGGTGGTGCAGGTCGAGGGCGGAGGTGGGCTCATCAAAGAGATACACGTCAGCCTGCCGGATCAGGGCCTGTGCGACCGACACCATCTGTGCCTGCCCGCCGGAGAGCTCTGAAATGTAAGCCTCGGACAGGTGGCCGATGCCCGCGGTATAGAGTGCGGCGCCGACGGCCTCCATGTCTTCGGGCGTGACCCGCCAGCCTGCGAGGTTCTTGCGGGCCATCATCACCACATCAAAGACTGTCAGGGCGGCGTTGGCTGCAAAGAACTGCGGCATGAAGCACACCCGTTTGAGCCGCGTGCGTGTTGGGAGCGTGGCCAGGTTTGTTCCGGCAAGCGTGACCGTGCCTGCCGATGGGGTCAGAAGCCCCGCAATGACCCGAAACAGGGTCGATTTACCGGATGCGTTCGGGCCAATGAGTGCTGTCAATTCGCCGGGCTTCAGGGCGTCGAACCCCGCGCCGCGCAGGACGGGCCGTTTGTCATAAGAGAAGTTGAGGTTTTGCGTCGTGAGTGTCACTGCCAGTGCCTTTTGCGTTGGCTGAGGATCAGGCTCACGAAAAACGGGATGCCGATCAGTGAGGTGATCATGCCGATGGGGTAGACGATGCCCGGCGTGATCGCCTTGGATGCGATGGACGTGCCCGACAGGATGAGTGCGCCCGCGAGGGCCGAGAGGGGCAGGAAACCGCGCTGGTCCTCGCCCACGACCATGCGCGCGATGTGGGGGCCGACAAGGCCGACAAAGGCGATCGCACCGACAAAGGACACGGCGACGGCCGACAGGAGCGAGACGCCCGCCAGAACGGTGAGACGCAAAAGCGAGACGTTCACACCAAGGGCCGCCGCCTTGTCCTCGCCCATGCGCAGGGCGGTCAGTGCCCAGCTGCGGCTGAGGAAGTAGGGTATAACAATGGCCAGCACGGCCAGACAAATGC
This sequence comes from Tateyamaria omphalii, assembly GCF_001969365.1. Lineage (NCBI taxonomy): Bacteria > Pseudomonadati > Pseudomonadota > Alphaproteobacteria > Rhodobacterales > Roseobacteraceae > Tateyamaria > Tateyamaria omphalii. The sequence goes on from NZ_CP019314.1 coordinate 41,376, forward strand.
CGACCTTTTCCCATGTGGCGCGAGCCAGGGAGCCCAGTTGCCAGAAGATCAGCTGGGCCAGCTGCAACTCTGATGCGCCGTATTGGAGGAACGCCAGCAATGCGTTGAAGGTGAACAGCATTGCGATGCCCACAAGGATCATCGCCTCGGGTGTGACGCCGCGCAGGCGGGTGAAGGCAAACAGCGCCAGTGACGCGAGCATGGACATGACAAACGCGTTCACGGTGACGAAGAAGCCGCCGACGCCGGGGATGACCGACAGGCCCATCACGATGGCAAGCGCCGCCCCGAAGGACGCGGCCGAGGACAGCCCCAGCGTGAACGGGTCGGCCAGCGGGTTGTTCAGGATGGTCTGCATCTCGGCGCCCGCGGCGCCGAGCATGGCGCCCACGACCACGGCCATCAGAGCGACGGGCAGGCGGAGGTCCCAGACAATCACCTCTTCCTTCACTGTTGCGATCGTGGGGTTCAGAATGACGTGCGTCACCCGCCAGAAGCCGAGGTCAGCGGGGCCGGTGATCACGTCGATGACAATTGTGGTGAACAAGGCGAGTGCGGCCAGGGCCACCAACGCCATGCGCCGAATAGAGCGGCGGCGGTAGGCCGTGACGATGCCTTGTGCATCGGGCGGTGCGGTTGTCTCTGCGGTCATGTGTGCGAAAGCCCGCGACGCATGATACGCCGCAGGCCGTCCTGATCAGTTGGCGGGCGCCGAAGCGCTGAGCCAGAACTGGCCGGAGTTGTCATAGGGCATGAACCTGTCATGCATCCGGTCAAACGTGTCATGCGGGTCAAGGTCTGCAAAATCGTCGGGGTAGAGCCACTTGGCAATCTGCTGCACCGCAACGAAGTGATAGGGTGAGTTGTAGAATTGGTGGTATATGGAGTGGTAGTTTCCATTCTGCACGGCGCGCAGATCCTTGAACCCTGAGCGGCCCGCCAGTGCCGCGATCATTTCCGCGTTCACCGCTGGGTCTCCTTCGTAGCCGAGCAGTGTCGAAGTCACTTCGGGCTTGGCTTCGGCCCAGTTGGCGCCGGTGCCGATGATATGGTCTGGGTCCGCTTCGATGATCCCTTCCATCGAAAGATCCACTGAATAGGCGTTTGCGAGGGTCGAGGCGAAGTTGGTGCCGCCCGCCAATTCCACGAAACGTCCGTAGTTGTAGGGACCGAAGGACCAGCAGCAGAAATCGTTCTGCCATCCGGCGGCATTTTCGATCACCACGAGCGGGCGGTCTTCGGCCGGGATCTGGTCAATGACGTTGGTCACCTTGCGCATTTCGGCCACGTAAAAGTCGACGAACTCGAGTGCACCCTGTTCTTCGCCCAGCAGCCGCCCAAGGATCAGGAGGGACGGAACCGTGTTTTCAGTGGCGTTGCGGCGGAAGTCGATGAAGGCAACGGATACCCCGGCCTTGCCCAACTTCTCGATCAAGCCTGTTTCCTCGGCTTTGAAGAGGTTGCCCACGTCCAGAAGCAAGAGATCGGCTTCCGCTTCCAACACCGCTTCGATGCTGAAGTCACCGGCATAGGGATTGCCGAAGTTGATCATTCGGTCTGCATCTTCCGGGAAGGCGGCCTGAAACTTGCGAAAGGCGTCTGGGTCGTATTGGACCAGATCGTCTTTCCAGCCCACGATCTTTTCGAACGGGTTACCGTCGGTGATGGCGGCGATGGAATACATCATCCGGCCTTCGCCCAGAATGATCTTGTCAGGTGCTTCGGTCAGAGTGACTTCGCGGCCTGCGATGTCGGTTAGGGTCAGCGCTTCGGCATGTGCGTCAGGGGCTGCCGCGAGCAAGGTCGCAGTGGCTGCTATAGCGGAGGCGAAGCCGCTGACATTCATGATGAACGTCATAGCGGTCTCCTGTTGGCTATGACCGCCTTGGTACGGGGAGTCGAAGGCAATTCAAAGCGAAATAATCAGGTATTTCAGAAAAGGGGGCGGCAGGCTTCACTTTGCCGGCAGTGTCGTTTCAATTGGTCGAATATTGACTTTCAATTGGTCGAAGCTGTACTTTCAGACGGTCGAAATCATGAGGTTTCTGCGTGTATCCACGATTTGCCAGAACCAGGATCACCGAAGCGCTGTCAGACACCCGCGTTGTTATGATCGCAGGACCACGCCAGTCGGGCAAGACCACGCTGGCGATGGATCTGGCAGGTGACGATCTGCCGTACCTCACGCTGGATGACGCCACTGTGCTGCGTGCGGCACAGGATGATCCGGTTGGCTTTATACGTGGTCTGGATCGCGCTGTCATTGATGAGGTGCAACGCGCGCCCGATCTGTTGCTGGCCATCAAGGCGGCGGTCGATAACGACCAGACGCCGGGCAGATTTCTGCTGACGGGATCAGCCAATCTGATGACACTTCCGAAAGTTGCGGACTCTCTGGCCGGTCGCATGGACGTCATTCGGTTGCTCCCACTCGCGCAGGCGGAGATCGAAGCGCAGCAATCGCGCTTTATAGATACTGCCTTTGCTGGCCGCGTGCCCACCACCGGCACGCCTGTGCTTGGACCCGATCTTGTGGATCGGGTACTGGCAGGTGGATATCCCGAGGCTTTGCGGCGCCCGCAGTGGCCGCGGCGCCAGGACTGGTATCACAGTTATCTGGACGCCATCGTCCAGCGCGATGTACGAGATGTGGCGCAGATCGAGCAAGTGGCGCTCATGCCGCGCCTTTTGTCTGTGTTGGCGGAGCATTCGGGGCAGTTGGTGAACTATTCGCGTGTCGGGTCTGCGCTGGGGCTGAACCACGTCACAACCCAGAAATACATGCGCGTGTTTGAGGCGCTGTATCTTGTTCACAGCCTACAGCCTTGGTTCAACAATCGTCTCAAGCGCATGACCAAATCCCCGAAGCTGCATTTTTTGGATGCAGGGCTGCTGGCGGCCATGCGGGACGTGTCACCGGATGTGGTGGCGCGGGACCGGTCCGTGTTTGGCCCCATTCTTGAGACCTTTGTGTTCAGCGAGTTGCGTAAGATCGCCTCTTGGAGCGACCAGCGCTGCACATTTTCCCACTTTCGCGACAAGGACAGAAACGAGGTGGACATCGTGCTGGAGAGCCGCAAGGGCGAGGTTGTCGGCATTGAGGTAAAGGCATCCGCAACCGTCACGTCTGCGGATTTCTCGGGTCTGCGCAAGCTGGCAGGTGCGTGCAGATCGAAATTTGCGCAGGGTCTTGTTCTTTATGACCACGATCAGGTGGTGCCGTTTGGTGAAAACTTGTTTGCCGTGCCGATATCGAGCCTTTGGCACAGCACCTAAGTCTTGCCGTTGAGGATGGCCATTCGGCCGAGGCCGGCAGCGGTGCCTTGAGCCAGCCAAGTGCTGTCGATGAAAACCAGACACGCGCCAGCGACGGTCGTGATGTCCAACGGGGTCAGGGTGGGTAAACCGATCAGGACCAAGGCAGGTCAGGACACAAAGATGAACGGAATGACGCAAGCCATCCAATCGTTTGGCCATTGCGGTGACCGCGGTTTGCGGCCGCAAAGAAGGCGTCAAAGACCTGAACGATCGGAACGTCTTGCCTGTCGTGTCAGGAGAGGGCTCCCCGGTCGTGTTGCTCTGGTCGTTCCATTCTTAGCTGGGTGCGCTGATCAAGCGGCCGAACAGCGTTTGTGACATCAATCCATTTTCATCGCTTCCGTTTCGATGTTGATGCGCACCTCGTCGCCGACAAGCCCGTTGTCGACACCATATGTCATGCCGAAATCGCTGCGTTGGATTGTGGTCGACATCGACAGGCCCAGCACCTCGCGTTTGTGGCCGAACGGGTATTCCGCGACTTTGTTGAGCGTCACATCAAGCGTCACAGGTTGCGTGACGCCCAGAATTGTCAGATCGCCCGTGACCGTGCCGTTCACATCGCTCTCTGCGGTCCCGCCGTTGGCGACGAATGTGATGTCGGGGTGGTCCGATACATGCAGGAAATCCTGATTGCGCACGTGCCCGTCGCGCCGATCGTTGAATGTGTTGACCGAGCTTGCGTCAATTGTCACTGCAACTTCGCCAAGTTCCTGCGTTTCGACATCATAGGAAAAGGCGCCCTCAAGCTCTGTGAAGATGCCGAGCGTGCGGGCGTAACCGATATGTTCGATGGTGAAATAGACGTTGGTGTGCTCTGTATCGAGTTCATAGCGTGCCATGTCCGCTTGTGCGCTGGCTGCAAGGGCTGCAAAAACGGCGGTCGCTGCGAGAGTTGTGCGCATGATGTCGTATATCCTCTTGTGCGCGCTCCGATTGGAATGCGAGCGGCAAGCGCGTCGCCGGAGTTGCGTGATTTTGGGTTACATGATGGATGATATAGTGCAGTGACGCAGCAATACAGCTTTGATCGGACGCAGCCGCGGCAGCTTCGCTGCGCCACATGGAATGTGCACCGCGCCAAGGGCATTGATGGAAAGGTCGATCCTGACCGGATCATGCGGATAATCGACCAAACGCTGGCACCTTTGCAGCTGGACGTTCTGGCCTTGCAAGAAGCTGACGAAGAATGTCGCCCCCATGCAGGTATCCTTGATATGCGCCGGATCGCCGAAAGCACGGGGCTGGACTACATCCACGATCCTGTTGTGCGGTGGGGGCCGCAGAGTGATGGGTTCCTGGGCACGATCCTGTTTTTGTCCCCCGCACTCAAGCGCACGCACATGGATGTCATTGACCTTCCGGGCCATTGCCACCGCGGGGCTGTGGTGGCCGAGACGCTGTGCGGCGACCGCCCGGTGCGCATCATCAGCACGCACTTGTCGCTGTTTCAGCCCTTGCGCGTGATCCAGATGCGCATCATCGGTCAGTATTTACGCCGGCGTGCCCCGATGCAGACAATCTTGCTGGGTGATCTCAATGAGTGGCGTCCGTGGGGAGGGGCGATGTTCAATCGTCGCCTCTTGGGTGCCAAGTTTCGCGGTCCGGTGCGCCGCACTTTTCCAAGCAGGCGACCGCTTTTGCCACTGGACCGCATACTGACCGATGCGCCGGGTCGTATTCGACAGATCCGCGCCGAAGTGACCGACGACGTGATGGCAGCGTCTGATCATTTACCGCTTGCGGCTATTGTCACAGTTTCGTGACATACCTGAATATTCCGCCCGTTCGCGTGTTTATCAAACTGTGCAAGTCCACGCGCGGGACTAGGTACTGCCTCTGAATGACTGGAAAAACAAATGTTTCGTAGCACGCCGCATATCGTTGCGTACAAGACCGAAAGCCATACGCCGTTGCGAGGCATGCTTGGCGCGTCGGCGCTGTTTGGGGCGCTGCTGCTTCTGGCCTCTCACTACACTTTCGGCGCTGCGACTGCGCCGCTTGCGGCATTCGCGGTCGCTGTAACGATTGCAGCTTACGGGCTGACGCACAGCTATGTGCATCCAGTGCTGGGGTTGTGTAATGTCGTCACCCTGTCGCGGGTGGCGATGGTGGCATTTCTGTTTGGCGCCGTGCTGGTTCCGGAGGTGTCTGCCTGGCTGGTGTTTGTGGTCGCGCTTGCCACATTTGCACTGGACGGCGTTGACGGCTGGTTGGCGCGCCGCGCCGGGCTTTCGTCGGATTTTGGGGCCCGCTTCGATATGGAAACGGACGCCGGTTTGGGTGCGGTGATTGCTGTATTGCTGCTGGTCACGGGCACCACCGGTGTGGAGATCCTGGTCCTTGGGTTCATGCGCTACGCCTTTGTCTGCGCCGGTGTCATCTGGCCCGCCTTGCAGGCACCCCTGCCGCATTCGATCCGTCGCAAGGCAATCTGCGTCGTTCAGATCGCCGCCCTGATCCTGCTGCTGTTTCCGCCAACGCCGGAGATGGTCGGGGTTCCTGTGGCCACGATCGCGGCCGTTTTGCTTGTATGGTCGTTCCTTGTCGACATCCTGTGGCTGGCGAAGCACGCTGAATGACAAGGGGTGTGGGGCTTACTCTTGCTGCGGCGGTGATCTTTGCCGTGCTGGTGCTGCCAAACCACCCCGGCACGATGAAATGGAGCGCGCTCAACCGTTGGCCTTTGGAATTGCCCGTCTTGCTGCTGGGCGCGCTTGCTATCGGCCCCCGTTGGGGTGTGACCTATGCTGCAGCCCTGGCGCTTGTGTTTGCCGTGATCATCAAAGTGGCCGACTACGGGATGTTCAGCGCGTTTAACAGGACATTCAACCCGGTGCTTGATCTGTTTCTGGTCGGGGCCGGCCTGTCGCTTTTGCAGGACAGCATTGGTACAGGGCTGGCCGCGCTCGCGGTTATGGGCGGCGCACTCGCCTTGATCCTGCTCTTCCTCGCCCTTGAACGCAGCCTGCGCGCATGGGCGCGTTTGTCACCGCCAAAGCCCGTACGATTGTCTGCGGCGGTGTTGGCCCTTCTTGGCGCAGGTTGGGCCGCGGCTGATGCTGGGCATCATTTGGAGTATTGGCGCTTTGACAAAAGCCCCCCCGGCACGGCGTGGACCACGCGCCTGACTGTCAAACGGGGGATCGAAGTGCAGCAGACCGCGACTGAACTGGCGCGATTTGCAGAAGCCGCGCAAAAGGATGCCTATGCCGACGCCTCCGGACTGCTGAACGCACTTGAAGGCCGGGATGTCATCCTGATCTGGATCGAAAGCTATGGGCGCGCCAGCTTTGACAACCCGCTCTATGCTCCGACGCACTTGGGAACGCTGCACGCGGCGCAAGCCGAGATCGCGCAAACCGGAATGGCCATGAAAAGCGGTTGGCTGACGGCCCCAACATCAGGCGGTCAAAGCTGGCTGGCGCACGGCGCGCTCGCCAGTGGCCTTTGGACATCCGACAACGGGCGGTACAAGGCCATGCTGGCCAGCGGTCAAAGGTGGCTGTTCCACTTCGCCCAGGACGCGGGCTACCGCACGACGGCGATCATGCCCGCGATTACCGTGGGCTGGCCCGAAAGTCTGGTCATGGGCTTTGACCAGATCTTTCCTGCCTCCGACATCCCCTACAAAGGTGATCCGTTCCGCTGGGTCACCATGCCGGACCAGTTCACACTGGCCGCATATCCTGCGCTGCTCACACCCGATACGCGACCCGACTTCGTTCAGATCGCGCTTATCTCGTCCCACGCGCCTTGGACCCCTATTGCGGACATGGTGCCGTGGGACGCGGTCGATGACGGGACCATTTTTAACGACATGGCGGCGCGGGGCCCGGCGCCCAAGGATCTGTGGCGCGACCAGGATGCGGTGCGCGATGCCTATCGCCGGTCGGTCGATTACTCCCTGCGCGCAACGTTCGCGCACGTGGCGCGGCTTGGCGATGCGGCGCCGCTGATCATTGTGGCGGGCGATCACCAGGCGGCAGGCTTCGTCGCGGGTAGCGATAACAAGGATGTCGCCGTCCATATGATCGGCCCGCCTGATGTGCTTGACCGGATCACGCACTGGGAGTGGACCGACGGCCTGATTCCTTCCCCGGATGGCCCCGTGCGGCGCATGGACAGCTTTCGCAACGCCTTTCTTGACGCATTCACCTACGCGCAGGTTTCGGAGATGGTAGGGAAATGACTATGCACTGGATCAAGTTCGCCGTGTCTGCCGGGGCGCTTGCCCTGCTCATGTGGTGGACCGACGCACCGAGTGTTTTGGCCCGCCTGCAGGATGCGGACCTTACGTGGATCCTGCTGGCGTTGCTGTCCGTGACGGCGGCCACATTCGCGATGGCCAGCCGGTGGCAGATTGCGGCGCGGGCATTTGATATCCGCATCGCGTATGGGTTGGCCTTGCGCGAGTACTACCTGGCGCAGCTGATCAACCTGGCCGTACCGGGCGGCGTGGCGGGTGACGTGACGCGGGCGGTCCGCGTGCGCCAGGCGGGTGATCTGAAACGCGCGGCACAGTCGGTCATGGCCGAGCGGCTCTTGGGCCAAAGCGCGCTCCTCGGGCTCATGCTGCTTGGCTTTGCCGCAGCGCTCGTCTTGCCGGGCGGGCCCATGTGGGGCGGCTTGGGCTGGCTTGTCCTGAGTGTCCTTGGGGGGTGTATCGCCGCCGCTGCCGTCACGGCCAAGACCAATACGGCAACAGCCCGGTTCATTCGCACAACCGGCAATCTGTTGCGGCGCCCCGCCCTGATCGCGCACGGCGCCGTCACGACTTTATGCCTTATCTTCGGCTTTTACGCCTGCGCGCGCGCAACCGGAGTGACGCTCCCCATTGAGGCATGGGCAACCCTTATCCCTCTGGTCCTCACCGCCATGCTGATCCCGCTGTCCATCGGTGGCTGGGGCTGGCGCGAAGGGGCTGCTGCGGCCCTCTTTCCAATGATCGGCGCACCGGCCAGTGCGGGCGTGGCGACAGGCATCACCTACGGCCTCGTGCTCTTCGTCGCCGCACTCCCGGCTGCCGGTCTCCTTCTAGTCCAAGGCATTTCATTCCCCCTTCCAACGAAAGGCAAAGCTGACACATCATGACACAACCTGCTCATCTCACCCGCCGCTTCTTTCTTCAAACCAGCGCCACCGGCGTTGCAACCGTTGCCGCAGGCGTCCCCGCCTTTGCCGCAACATCGGTGAACTTCCAGCTGTCGTGGCTGCATTCGGTACAATTCGGCGGCAGCTATATCGCCGCCGACAAGGGGTATTGGAGCGACCTGGGCCTCGACGTTTCGCTGAGCCAGGGCGGCCCCAATGCGCCTGTTGAACCGCCCGTCGTGTCGGGCACTGCGCTTGTCGGGATTTCCGCCGCCGACTACACAGCCGCCGCCGTGGCGCAGGGTGCGCCGTTCAAGATCATCGCCGTCGCCATGCAGAAGAACCCGTTTGCCATCGCGTCACTCGCTGGCAACCCGGTGAACACGCCCGCAGACCTTGTCGGCAAGCGGATCGGTATGGCGGTGGCCAACACACCTGTGTTGCAAGCGCTCTGCACGCTGAACAACATCGACATCAATGGCATCGAGATTGTGCCGACCCAATACGACCCCGCTCCGTTGGTGAGCGGACAGGTCGATTGCCTGCTCTGCTGGGAAACCGATCTGCCCGTCGCGATGACGGTGCAGGGGGTCGACAACACAACGATGCTGATGGCCGATCATGGCTATGCCCTGCATTCGCAAACCTACATCGCGACCGAAGACGCGCTGGCCAATCGCCGCGCCGATCTGGTGGCGCTTTTGAAGGGCGAGGTGATGGGCTGGAACGACTATTTCGCCGATACGGATGCCGCTGCGGCCCTCGCCGTCGACATGTTCCCTGACGCGGGCCTCGACCTTGAGGCGCAGAAGTTGCAGGCTGCGCGGCAGGTGCCGTTGATGTTCAGCGATCTGACAGCAGAGAACGGGTTTGGTTGGTTTACGGATGAAACCGTCGCCTCCAATATCGAAACTCTGGCGCTGCTCGGGCAGGATGTTTCGGCGGATTTGTGGGACCGGTCGCTGCTCGAAGAGGTGCATGGCTGATCTACGCCTGAGGTCCGTCCGGGCATGGTCAGCATCAATATCCAGTGCAACAGCGTCACCAAGCGTTTTGGCGCGACCGAAGTTGTCGCGCCCTTTTCCGTCACGCTTGCCGCAGGGCAAACCACGGCGCTTGTGGGTCCGTCGGGTTGCGGTAAATCAACGATCTTGCGGATGATCGCGGGACTGGAGGCGCCGGATGACGGCACAATCACGCTTGGATCCGACCCGCCAAAAACAGTCGCCAGGCGAGGCGGTCTGGCTATGGCGTTTCAGGATCCGTCGCTGCTGCCGTGGCGCAGCGTGCGCGCCAATATTGCACTGGGGGCCGAACTGGCCCGCAAACCAGTGGGTGATGTCGATGCGCTGATCGACTTGGTCGGTCTGGACGGTTTCGCGGACCACCGCCCGGCTGAATTGTCCGGCGGCATGCGTCAACGCGCAGCCATTGCCCGCAGCCTCGTCTCCGCACCTGATGTGCTGCTGCTCGATGAGCCGTTTGGCGCAGTCGATGCGATGACGCGCAGGCGGCTCAACGCGGACCTGCCGCCGCTCTGGCGGTCGCGCGGCGCGACGGTCGTCCTGATCACCCATTCCGTGCAAGAGGCGGTCTTGCTTTCTGATCGGGTTCTGGTGTTGTCTCCGAGGCCGGCGCGCATCGTCGCCGATATCCCCATTGAACTGACTGGCCCGCGCCACGCCGACCAGTTCGAAACGCGCGACTTTCTCGCGTCCTCGCGCCGGGTTTTCGCGGCGCTCGAGGACACATGACGTCCGCGCTGCGCATCATCGGCTGGGCGCTTCTGGCACTTATTCTGTGGGACCTAATCGCCCGCGTCGTGCCCGGCAATGCGCTTGTCAGCAGCCCGTTCGCCATCATGGCTTACACCCGTGACAATGCCGCACTGCTTATTCGCGCGACGGTCGAAACATCAATCAACGCCGCGTGGGGCTTTGTTTGGGGAAACCTTGGCGCCATGGTGCTGGGCGCCGCGATTATGCTGGTACCGCGCAGCGAACGCACCCTAAATTCGCTGGCGCTCTTGATCTTCTGCATTCCGCTTATCGCCAGCGGTCCAATCCTGCGCGTGCTTTTCGGCACTGGCACCGGCCCGCAAATCACGCTCGCCGCACTGGCCGTTTACTATACGACACTGCTCACCTTCCTTGTTGGCCTTCGTTCGGTGTCGCAGACTTGGACCGATCTCATGCGCGTCTACGGGCGCGGGGCACTGGCCACACTGGTCCGCATCCGCGCGCGCGCCAGCCTGCCTTACCTGTTCGTGGGGCTGCAAATCAGCGCGCCTGCCGCCTTCCTCGGCGCCATGATCGGCGAGTTCACCGGGGCGGAGCGGGGCCTTGGCGTGCTGACGCTGCGCGCGATGCGGGGGTTGGACACTGATGCCACGTGGACGCTTGCGCTGATCTCCGCCTTGCTCGCCATGGCAGGCTATGCGCTGATCGGATGGGTCGGCCAGCGGCTGGTCGGATACCGGCCTGTCATCTTGCTGTCCGCGCCCACATCAATAGGCTCGCGCGGGCCCCTGACCCGCGTCGCCGAGATTGCGTTTATCGTGGCCTTGGGCTTGTCCCTCTGGCAGGTGTCGATGGACGCCTTTGACCTAAACCGCTTCTTTGCCAAGCGGCCGGGTGATGTCTGGATCTTCCTGATGGACGCGAACAACCGCAGCATACTGCTGTCGGCACTTGGCGAAACCCTGTCCTTCGCCGCGCCGGGGTACATCGCAGGCCTTGCTCTGGGCGCGGCTCTCGCGGTTCTCCTGGTGCTGTCTCCGGCCCTGAGTGGGGCGATGATGCCCGTTGCTGTCGCCTTGCGCGCTGTGCCGATCATCACGACTGCGCCGTTGCTGGTGCTGGCCTTTGGTCGGGGGCTGGTGGGCACGATGGTCGTGGTTGCGGTGATGATCTTTTTTCCCACCTTCGTCGCCTGCCAACAGGGTCTGCGCCAGACGCCCGGGCAGATTACTGATCTGTTCAGAAGCTATGGGGCAGGGCGGTGGGCGTTGCTGCGCGCAGCCCAGGTCCCGGCTATGCTGCCCGCCTTTTTCGCGTCGGCGCGCATGGCTGTGCCAGCGGCGTTGCTGGCGGTGACGACGGTGGAGTGGCTGGCGACGGGTAAGGGGATTGGCGTTCTGATGGCGATGACCGCGAGCACATCGAACTACAATATGCTCTGGTCCTGTGTGGCGGTGCTGGCGCTGGTGGCCGTGGCCGTCTACGCACTGGTCGCGACACTGGAACGCGCTGTGCTGCGCATCTACGCAAGCGAGCAGGTGACATGACGCGGGCCGTTTTCGCCATCCCGGGCGACAAGGATCGTCGCACTGGCGGCTTCATCTATGAGGCACGCGTGCTGGCCGAGTTGAACGAGATGGGTTGTACAACGGCGCATTTACAATTGCCCGACAGCTTTCCTGATCCTACCGCGTCGGACATGGCAATGACCCTTGATGCGTTGCGGGCGGTTCCGGCGCATTTGCCTATCATACTGGATGGTCTTGTTTTTGGTGCAATTGACCCGATCGGGCTGGCCGAGGTCGCTGCGCCGGTGATTGCCATGGTTCATCATCCTCTGGGCCTTGAGACGGGCTTGCCCAAGGCGCGTGCCGACTTTCTGTTGCAAAACGAAGCAGCGGCTCTGCGTCAAACCGAACATGTCATTGTACCAAGTCCTGAAACGGCGCGCGTCTTATGTCGCGATTTGGGTGCCGATCTAGACAGGATCACGGTGGCACCGCCTGGATTTGACAGACCGATTGTCAATCGTGAACCCTGCAACCCTCAGCTCATTTTGTCTGTCGGACTTCTGGCGCCGCGCAAGGGGCATGACGTTTTGCTGACGGCCCTTGGCCAACTGCGAGACCTGGAATGGCAGGCGGACATCGTGGGCAAGACACATGATGCGGATTATGCGACTGCACTCTATGTTCAGGCCCGTGCATTATGCATTGATGATCGTGTGACGTTTTCTGGCGAAGTTGATCCGTCTGGACTTTCCAGCCGTTTCAATGCTGCACATGTTTTCGCGCTTGCGACCCGGTACGAGGGGTATGGCATGGTTTTGGGCGAGGCCATGGCATATGGTCTGCCGGTTGTGTCATGCCGGGTCGGCGCTGTTCCCGAAACGGTCGGGAAAGCAGCTGTGCTTGTCCCGCCAGATGATCCCGCAGCGTTGGCGACCACGCTGCGGCAGATCCTGCAAGACGAATCCAAAGCAGTTGAATTGTCCCGGCTGTCAGTGAAAGAAGCTGCGACGCTTCCCCGATGGCGGGATGCGGCGCGGTTGTTTGAAACGGTGATTGGCGGGTGCGTCATTTAGGGATGGCGAGTTCTAAGTATGAACATACCGTCCTAATAATGAGAATTATGTGTTATTTTGATATGTTGCGCCAATGGCAACGAGCGCGGCGTTGGCAACATCCTTGTCCTGGTCGGCAGAGCCTGATCCAACGCCGACACCTCCGACACATGCGCCGTTAATAACAATGGGCAGCCCGCCGCCCAATCGCGTCACTGCATTGTCCGTTGCAGCAGCAATGGCAAGACCAACCGCTTCGGGAATGGCGTCGCTGGGCGCGCGGATAGAGGCAGCGGTGCGCGCCTTGGCCTCAGCGCTTTTGAGGCTGAGGAATTTTGCTCCGGACATGCGGATCTGACCAAGCGTGACGCCGCTTGCGTCCACGATTACAATGCATTGCGGTTGGCCCATTTCCTCGGCTCGCAAGACTGACGCCTGCAACATTGCCAAGACCGCCCCGTGTGTGAGGACAAGCGAGTTTTCAACATGCATGGGTTCCATCCTCAGGCTCTCTTTGTTATCGGTAACATAACAGCAGTTCCGGGAAGAGGAAAGCACATGTCTGCAGCAGAAATCGGCGTGATCGGGTTGGGGACGATGGGGGCTATGCTGGCGCTCAACATCGCGGATAATGGTTTTGCGGTTGCGGTGCACAATCGGACCGCGGCCCGTATCCCGGAGTTCATGGAGAAGGCCGGTGATCTGGCCCGGCGGATCACAGGCCACGCGGAATTGGAGGATTTTGTGAAGGGGCTGGCCAGCCCCCGAAACATCATCCTTATGGTGCCCGCAGGTGATGCCGTCGATGCGCAGATCGAACAGCTACGCCCTCTGCTGGATGTGGATGACATGGTCATTGATGCGGGCAACGCGAATTTCCATGACAGTGAACGTCGGGCAAAAGCGTCGGAAGAGGCGGGCGTTCCGTTTCTTGGCATCGGTGTGTCCGGGGGCGCGGAAGGCGCACGGTTCGGCCCTTCCATCATGGGCGGCGGCACGCCAGAGGCTTGGGATCGTGTCGCGCATATTCTAAAGGCCATCTCGGCCAAATACGAGGGCCAGCCCTGTGCCACCTACATGGGCACGGGTGGGGCCGGGCATTTCGTCAAGACGGTGCACAATGGAATCGAATATGCCGATATGCAGCTGATTGCCGAAGCCTATGGCGTGATGCGTGATGGGATGGGAATGGATGCGGCGGCCTGCGGCGCTGTCTTTGATCGCTGGAACAAGGGGTTGTTGCAGAGCTACCTGATCGAGATTTCAGGCAAGGTGTCTGCCGCGACTGATCCCGAGACGGGCAATCCGATGCTGGACATGATCCTTGATCGTGCGGGCCAGAAAGGCACCGGGCGTTGGACTGTGATCGAGAGCCAGATGCTGGGCGCGCCTGTGCCTGTGATCGAAGCGGCTGTCGTTGCGCGCAACATGTCGGCGCAGCGCGATTTGCGTCTGGCCGGGGCCAAGGCGTTTGGTCCGACCGGTGGGGCGATGGCTGACGGCACGCTCAGCCTGGACGATCTGGAACAAGCGCTGATTGCGGGCAAGGTGCTGTGCTATGCCCAAGGCTTTGAACTGCTAATTAAAGCGCGCGCAGAATATGACTGGGACTTGCCCATGGCAGAGATTGCCAAGGTGTGGCGCGAGGGGTGCATCATTCGTTCGGCTATGCTGAACGACATGGCGTCGGCGCTTACCGACGCGCCGGAGCAGAACCTTGCGCTGGCGCCCTATTTCGCGGACGTGTTGCGCAAGAACGTTGCGGGGCTGCGCAAGGTCGCCGTCGTCGCGATGGGCGCAGGGCAACCCGTGCCAGCGCTTGCTGCCGCTTTGAACTATTTCGACACGCTGACCAGCGCGCGCACCACGGCAAACATGCTACAAGCGCAGCGTGATTACTTCGGCGCCCACAGTTTTGAGCGCACCGACAAAGATGGCAGTCATCACGGTCCCTGGCTGGATCAACACCTACAGGGGTGAGACGCCGTTCACGTTGAGGAATACGGAATACAGTGAGGTTGTCCCGGCGATAAACAGCCTGTTCAGCTTTTCGCCGCCGAAACAGACATTCCCGACCAGTTCGGGGATATGCACCTTGCCGATCAGGACGCCGTCGGAATTGATGCAATGCACGCCGTCGGCAGCTGAACTCCAAATGCGGCCATCGGTGTCGATGCGGAAACCGTCAAACAGCCCTTCGGTGCAAGTTGCGAAGACGTTGCCGCCAGAAAGTGTGCCATCGGCGTTCACGGTGTGACGGCGGATATGCTTGGCGCCATCCGGATCGTGTGTGATGCCGGTGTCGGCGATGTAGAGTATCGACTCGTCGGGCGAAAAGGCGAGGCCGTTGGGTTTGACATAATCATCGGCGGCGATTGTGATCTCACCCGATGGATCCACGCGGTAGACGTGGCAGGCGCCGATTTCGCTGTCGGCCCTGTCACCTTCGTAGTCCATCAGGATGCCGTAGCTGGGGTCGGTGAACCAGACCGAGCCGTCTGATTTGACCACGACGTCATTGGGAGAGTTTAGCCGTTTGCCCTGGTAGCTGTCCGCAATGACGGTGATCCTTCCGTCATGTTCGGTGCGCGTGACCCTGCGGGCGAGGTGTTCGCAAGACACAAGGCGGCCCTGTCGATCAACCGTGTGTCCGTTGGAATTGTTCGAGGGCTGGCGGAAAGTTGACACTGACCCGTCGGTATCGTCGTAGCGCAGGATGCGGTTGTTGGGGATGTCGGACCATAGGAGGTACCGCCCGGCTGCGAACCATACCGGCCCTTCCGACCACCTGGCTCCAGTCCACAGCCGTTCGACCCGGGCGTGGCCGACAAAGCACTCCGCAAATTCGGGTTCAATGACTTCGAACCCGGTCCCCTCGATCACGCCGAACATCCTCTTTTCCTTCCATAGTCTCGCCATACCGACGAACGCCCCAGCCCGGAGGTGGCCCCTGGTTGCCGGGATGTGTGGGGTCCGTACCCCAGATCGCCTGATAGGTGTCGATTGCCATGCCGCGCTTTTGCATTCTGAAGAAGCCCATCGCCAATGCGGTCCACCATATCCCCAAAACCAGCCACATCCAGACCGGGCCATTGGCTTTCCACAAGCCCAAGACAATCGTGATGATCGCCAGCAGGATGACGGTGTATCCGATGCCCTTGTGCAGCGCTTCGAACATGCGCCGCCACGGGGTCATGTCGTAGTGGTGTCCGCGCATCTGTGTGTCAGTTGGCCCACCTTTGGAGCCGCGAACGAGGCCGAGAATAACCTGCGTTGCAGCACCGACGAGCACCGCGTAACCCAGCCAGTTGTGCAGGCTCATTGACCCAAAGTCGCTGGGCAGCACAAGCGCGAGGCCGAGGATCGACAGACCCACGACAAGCGACTGGCCCATCCAGTGGCTGCGCCACCAGACCAGGTTGTCCACCTCGCGTGGCCAGTCCTGCCCGGGCAAGACTTTGAAAAACCGCGCGATGATCACGGCCATAGGCGCCAGAATGCCCCAGGCCAGCACCATCGACCGTGCGTGCCACGAGATGGCAAAGCCCACCTCATGCGCGCGGGTTGGATCAATGGGGGCGAGGAGCCAGTCCATCAGCCTTTGACCGCCCCGGCGGTCATGCCAGTGATGATCTGGCGGCTGGCCAACAGGGTAAAGATGATGGGCGGGATTGCCAGCAGCATACCGGTCGCCATGATGACCCCCCATTCAACATTGAACTCGGACATGTTGTTTACGATCAGGATCGGCACAGTGCGCGTATCGCGGTCTGAAAGGGCCGAGGCGAGCAAGTATTCGTTCCATGCGATCCGGAAGGTGAAAATAGCAGCGGCGGCGAGGCCGGGTTTGATCAGGGGCAGGACGACTTTGAAGAACACCTGGAATGGCCCTGCCCCATCGACGCGCGCCGCTTCCTCAAGCGAACGGGGCACCTGGACGATGAAACTTTGCAGGATCCAGATTACGAAGGGCAGGTTCATTGCCACGTAGATCAGGATGATGCCGGAGTGAGTGCCTGCAAGGCAGACATCACCCCGGCCACCAAACGCGTCTCGGATCGCTCCTCCGACGATGCCATCGCGGTCCAAACAGAACTCGTTATTCCACAAACCGAAAACAGGGACGAGCAGCACGGCAGGCGGCACCATGCGGACCATCAGCGTGCTGAGTGATACAGTGTCTCGCCCCATGAACCGGAACCGCACCAGCGCATAGGCCGCCATGCACCCGATCACGAGGGTCAGCGCGGTCGAGATCAGCGCGATGATCAGCGAGTTGATAAAGGCGTTTCCGAACTTGAGCGAACAGAAATCAATGTGGTCCGGCTCGTACCAGAGCACGTCGCAGAGCGCCTTTTCGTAGTTCTGGATCGTCGGCAAGAAGATCAGGCCGGAGGTGCCCGATATGATGTCTACGTCCAGCTTGAACGAATTCATGAACATCAGGATCACAGGGCCTACGGACATGAAGACCAGAAGGGCAATGACCGCGTAGAAGGCAGGATTTGCGCGGGAGTTGGGGGTGGACATCAGCTTTCCTCCTCGACCAGCGCATTCAACCGGGCGGCGCGTGCTTCCTGCCAGCGGTTGAAGGCGAACATGCCCACCGTCAGCAAGAGCAGCAGGATCAGCAGGTAATTCGACATGGCCGCCGCAACGCCAAGTTCGCGGAATTCGGTGGCGGTGCGACTGATCCGCAGCGCCAGGATTTCGGTGGACAGGCCAGGTCCGCCCTCGGTCATCACAAGGATCACCTCCAGCACCTTGAAGGCGTCGATCAGGCGCAAGAGCGCGGTGACGATCAGGACGGGCATCATCAGCGGGAGCTTGATGTGGATGATCTGTTGCCAGCCGGTTGCGCCGTCGATACGTGCCGCTTCCAACGCAGAGCGGGGCAGTGATTGCAGGGCGGCGAGCGACAGGATGAAGATGAAGGGCGTCCATTGCCAGATGTCGGCGATGATGACCGACGTTAGCGCATAGTCCCCCAGCCAATCCACGCGCGGCAGGCCGATGCTGTCGAGGAAACGGTTAAACGTGCCGACCGTTGGATGGTACATGTAGCGCCACATCAGACCTACCACGACAGGGGCGATCATCATGGGCAGGATGAACATGGTGCGCAGGACCGAGATGCCCCTGATCTCGCGGTCGAGCAGCAGGGCGAGGCCCACGCCGATGATCATCTCGATTGTGACGACGAAGAAGGCAAAGCGCAGGGTGACGCCCAGGCTTTCGTGAAAGTTCGGGTCGTTCCACAGGAAGATGTAGTTCTTGAGGCCCACGAACTCCGCCTCGCCGATGGTCTGGCTGGGGTTCCAGTCGCGAAAACTACCCCAGACCATGTAGCCCAGCGGGTACATCAGCGCGATTGCCATGATGATCGCGGCGGGTGCCATGAACATGTAGGGCGTCAATCGGTTGGCCATCGCGGTGCGCATGGGTCGATCTTTCCAAGGTCGTGAAGGGGTCAAAGGACCGGGGCGCGGGCGTGACACCACACGCCCCGGCAGGAGGAAAGGCTTACTGCCAGGTGTAGTAGCCGGCGTCGTCCATCACGGCGCGGGTCCGTTCGGCGACGCCATCGAGGGCTTCCTGAATGTCCAGATCCTCGGTCAGCACCTTGGACATGGTCGTGCCGATGTCAGCATTGATCTTGCCCCAGACGGGGATGATCGGGCGCCAGTCGGGATCTGCGAATTTCAGGGCTTCCCCAAAGGTCGCGGCGAACGGATATTTCTCGTTCAGACCCGCATCCTGATACGTCGAGAAACGCGAGGGGTTGCCACCTTCCATGGCGACCATCAGGTCCCCTTTCTTGGACGTCAACCACTGCATTAGCAGGAAGGCTGCTTCCTTGTTCTCGGCGTTCTTTGGGATACCGATGCCAAAGCCACCGGTCTGGCTGCCGCGACGTACGCCTTCGGGGTGCATGGCATAGCCGACCTTGCCCACCACCTGGCTGCGCTCCGGGTCTTCGAAACCCGGCATGAAGGCGATGGAATCCATGAACATCGCGGCCTGACCCGTAGCGAATGCGTTGGCGGCTTCGGAGGGGCCAAAGCTCATCGCGCCTTCTGGGCCGCAATCGACGATGGTTTTCAGCGCGTTGGCGGCTTCGACACCGGCGGCATTGTTGATGATTGGGTTCCATGCGTCGTCAAACACGCGACCGCCCAGAGGGGCGAGGTGCAGAAGGAACGCGTGGCTGGCCTGGTGGCCTGATGCCGCACGCGATGCCATGCCGCCCATGCCCGGCTCAACCTCGGGGATCTTGCAGGCTGCATCGAGCAGTTGGTCATAGGTTTCGGGCGTCGGGATCCCATGCTTTTCAAAAATGTCCTTGCGGTAGGCGAGGACGGAGGTTTCAGACCCAAACGGGATGCCGAACAGCGAGCCGGTCGGACCCGGCAGATACCCTTTGAAGCCGCCCGCGACACCGATGTTTTCGACATAGCCGTCGATCAGATCACCCGCGTCATAGTTCGGGTCGGCCAGCTTGGGGTTCATGAAGTACTTGGCGAGGTTTTCCAACTGGTCGGCAAAGACGTAGTCAGCCTTGGAAAACACGACGTAGGAGATGAGGTCATACTCGCCCTCGTCCTGCGCCAGTTCCAGTGTCTGACGCTCACGCATTTTGAGGTAGGGCAGTTGGTCCACCTCGACCTCGATGCCGGTTTCCTTGGTGAACTCGGGCAGCACTTTCATCGCGGCATTGTAGTGCGGGTGCGCGGGGAAGTTCACGATCAGCGTCGTGCCCGCGTATTCCTCGTAGGGGTTGGCATAGGCCGCCCCCGCCATGATGGCGGCGGTCGTCAGACCCACCGCTGTGGTTTTCAGTCCTTTGAACATGTGTTCCTCCCTAGAACTCTTTTTTGGTTGTCAAAGTGCGGTTTCGGTTGCGCGGTCGAACAGGTGCACGCCGCGTTGGTTGACAGCGAATGTGAGGGTCTGGCCGAGCGCGACTGGCGTTTCCGAGTTCACCTCGACCATCACTTGGGCCTGTCCGCATTTGCAGAGCAGGACCGATTGCGCGCCGACATATTCGGACACCTGCACGTCAAGCGTCAGCGCGCCTGCGGGGTCCGCGCCGTCTTCGTAGTTCAGGTCCGAGGGGCGGATGCCCAGTGTCACATCGCGGCTGGAATGCGCTTTTGCCTTGGCTGCCGTCTCGCCTGTCAGCTTCAGGTCAAACCCGTCGCCTGTGACCCAAATGTCCCCTGCCCGTTCTTCAAACGTGCCATCCAGGAAATTCATGGGTGGCATTCCCATGAAGCCCGCAACGAACTTGTTGACCGGGCGCTTAAACAGCTCTTCAGGCGTGCCCTGCTGCTGGATGTAGCCGCCGTGCATGACGACAATGCGGTCGGCGAGCGTCATCGCCTCGATCTGGTCGTGGGTGACGTAGATCATGTTTTTCTGAACCCGCTGGCTCATGAGCGCCAGTTCAGCACGCATCTGCCCGCGCAGTTTCGCGTCGAGGTTCGACAGCGGTTCATCAAAGAGGAAAATGCCGGAATCCTTGGCGAGAGCGCGGGCCATGGCGACCCGTTGGCGTTGACCACCTGACAAGGCACCGGGCTTGCGGCCCAGGAAGTCGGTCAGGCCGACCATGTCGGCGACTTCCTTGACCTTTGCGTTGATTTCGGATTTCGGGCGACGTGCAAGACGCAGGGCAAAGCTGATGTTCTGCGCCACGTTCATATGCGGGTAAAGCGCGTAGTCCTGGAACACCATTGCAAGATCGCGTTCCTTGGGCTCCAGATGGCTAACAGGTTTGTCGTCCACATAGATCTCGCCGTCTGACACATCCTCCAATCCGGCAATCATGCGCAGGGTTGTGGATTTGCCGCAGCCCGAGGGGCCGACAAGCACGGTAAATTCATTCTCGGCCATCTCAAGCTCGATCCCGTGCAAGACCTCTACGGTGCCGTATCGTTTGACCAGATTGTCGAGCCGGATGGTGGGCATGAGCGTATTTCCGTTTTTTGTTACCGGTCACATTAGCAAGTGTGACCGGTAACACAAGAAAAATTCCCTAGCGTAACTGCCTGAAAATCCTTGGTTTCGCTATTTCGTGCTGTCGCGGAAGGTCAAATTGACCGGCACCGGGACCAATGTGCGACTCACCGGATTGTCCTCGGCAAGCAGCTTGCCGATCAGTTGCCCAGTCTCTCGTCCGATGGTTTTGGGGTCCACTGAAACGGTGCTGATCGTGGGCGTGGCAAAGCGCGACACCTCGAAATCGCCGAAACCCGCGATGCCGATGTCGCCGGGCACGGATTTGCCCAGTTTCAGCATCACCGACAGCACGCCAAACGCCGGCGCATCAGACACACAGAAAACGCAATCGGTGTCGGGAAAGTCGGTAAGCAGGCGGGTGGCTGCGGCGGCGCCTTCTTCAATCGACAGGGGCGGTTTGCCGATCTTGAGAGCGCGGTCAGTCGGCAGGCCCGCCTCCGCCATCGCATCCAGATACCCCTTGCGCCGCGCGGCGCCACGGGTCCAGTCATCATCCGCCTCGCCCACGAATGCGATCTTTCGATAGCCACGGTCGATTAGGGCGCGTGTCATGTCCGCGGCCGCCTTCCGGTTGGAAAAGCCGATGGTGTGGCCGATAGGATTATCGGGCCGCTCCCAAAGCTCGATCACAGGGATATGCGCGTCGCTCAGCAGCGCGATGGTCCGGTCCGAATGCCCGTCGTAGGACAGCACAATCGCCTCGGGTCGGCGCTTCAGCATATCCTCGACCAACTGCTCCTCGCGGTCAGGCGAATAGTCGGTGTGGCCCAGCAGGATCTGCTGCCCGATCCCTTCAAGTTCTTCGGTCAGCGCCTGCACGGTTTCGGCAAAGTGCAGGTTGTTGAGGGACGGGACCAGTACGGCCACAAAACCCGACCGCTTTGTCGTCAGACTGCCCGCCATTTGGTCCGGGACATAGTTCATCTCGCGCACGACCTTGAGGATGCGGTCGCGTGTGTTCTTTGAAATTGGGCTGTCCTTCTTCAGTGCGCGGCTCACTGTCATGCGAGAAACACCGGCTGCGCGGGCCACGTCACGCATGGTGACAGGGCCAGAAGACTTTGGTGGCGTGTGGGACATGCGCTGCAGGGTGTGCCCGGTCACATCGCGCGTCAAGATGCAAATTCCGGGTTACTCGGGCTGTGTTGCATGTCCCGGCACAACCGATCCGAAACACCCGCAGTTTCCAAAAATTTGGCGCATTTTGGATTTTGCAATAATCTGTGGTAGAATTGTTGTTCAAACATACGCGCCCGTCTTTTGTGGCAGGCGTAACAAAGTCATTGAAAAGCCAAAGCTACGAAACAAAAACCCAGATTTTTCAAACCAATTTTATAAGGTGCATACATGTCAGGGCTTACAAAACGGGACGGCGATATCTCGCGCCTTCATCCTGCCATCCGCGACAGTGTCGTGGCCATTCAGAAAAAGCTGAACAGTGAAAACATCCCCTTCCAGGTGTTTGAGGCGTTTCGTACGCCGCACAGGCAAGCCAACCTCTACGCCAAAGGCCGGACAAAGCCGGGAAACAAGGTCACTTGGGTCGGGCCTTGGGGTTCGATTCACCAATACGGTTTGGCCGTGGACTTTGTTTTGTTCGAAAACGGCAATTGGAGTTGGGATGACAGCGGCGCCAAGGCCAAGTGGTGGAGCCGCATGCATGAGGTAGCGGCCGACCACAATATGACCCCGCTTTACAACAAAAAGAAGCAGCTGATCGAAAAGCCTCACGTCCAGTTGATGGGTGTCACATCATCGGAATTGCGCAATGGCATTTATCCGGATGGTGGTGATGCGATATGGGCGGAACACCTTGCTGATCTTATCGACAGTTGGGACGGCGGCGCGACCCCGGCGAAGCCTTCCCATGCGCCAGAAAAGCCAGCTCTTGATCCAGCGGTTGTTGCCGATATTGAACCCGATGCAACACTGCCGGCTCCGACGGTCGCGCTTGACACCGCCGACACAGATGCCCGTTTTCAGAAGCTGCACAGCTTTATCAAATGGGCGGAGGGGGGATTTGCCAACCACCCCGACGATACTGGCGGTGCAACCAACTTCGGTATCACGCGCGAAACGCTTGAAACCTGGCGCGGGAGGCCCGTCACCGAAGATGAGGTGCGCGCCTTGACCCGAGAAGAGGCGGATCAGATCCTGCGCACCAATTACTATGCGCGATGTCGGTGCGGTGAAATGCCCGATCGGACCGCGATGGTTGTTTACAACACTGCAGTGCTGTCCGGCACCGGCAAGGCGATCAAGACCCTGCAAGAGGCATTCAATGCCATGGGTATGACGGTGAATGGGGGCCCGCTCAAGGTGGATGGGATCATTGGGCGCAACACCATCGCCGCGGCGCGCGAGACTGACGCGGAGGCGATGTCCGAGATCTATGTTGATCTCTACGAAGCCTATCTGAAGACCCGCCATAACTTTGATACCTTCGGAAACGGTTGGATGAACCGGACCGCAAAACTGCGTGAGTTTTTGACGACATTGCCAAAGGGGGCGGGCAAGCGCCCGACGACTGTCATGAAAGTATCTAACAAACCTTTGGGCCTGGACCTGGACGCAGATGATCTGGTGTCGCTGATTGCCGCCGTTTCGACCGGAGGTAAAAGTGCCGCTGCCAAATTGGTGTTATCCCGCATCATTCAAAAGAAGGTGGCGGAGGCAGATGATGACACTGCGGCCGAAAGTATTCTGAAGGATGTTGTGGAACAGAAACTTGACGCGCTCGAACCGGAAAAGCCAGCGCTCACGCCAGTGAATGCAGCGCTTGGGGAGACCGTTGGCAAGCTGTTGAACGGAAAGAAATCCGTCATCGGGATCGTTGGCCTCGTTCTCACCTCGGTCATCCCGGCCGTCTTCCCTGAAGGCGGCGGCGTCATCGACCCGACGTTTGTGCAGCAACTTAAAGCGAACCCGGATATCCAGACAATTCTGTTCACCGTGCTGAGCATTTTTACGGGGTGGGGCTTCCTCGGGAAAATTGACAAGGCCATTCGCGACGCACGGACCTAAACCTTGACCAAACATACCAATGTGCCCTCGGCCAATTTGGGCCGAGGGCACATTTTTGGACCTCAATCGTTTAACGATCCAGCGCACCCACGCCCGAGAAGCGGAACGCTTCCTGTTCCAATGCGTCGATTTCCTCGGCGCTCATCTGATCATGAGCGACGGTGATCCGGCCCAGGAAGACAAAGGGCAACTTGTCGGCGCGCCCTTCGAGGTCTGCCTTAATCGCTTCGGCGGTGGCAGCACCCACGTCATCCCCCATACGCATCGGTGTGGCGTCCAGCTCACCACGGCGGATGGCGTCCAGTTCCAGGCCCGTGCCGCCCCACCCGGTCGAGAAAATCTCTTTCTCCTTGCCCACAGACACCTGTGCCTCGACCGAGCCCATGGCCATTGCAGTGTTGGCGTTGTGGATGATCGTGGCTTCGGGGTAAGATTGCAGGATGAGCGATGTGCCGGCAAAGCCGCCCTCGCGCTGATACTCACCGTAATGTTCATAGACGGTGGTCCAGCCCGCTTTGGTTTCCACACAGTTCTTGAAATCACCGGAACGTTGATTGTCGGTGATACCCGGAATGCCCCTGTTCATCGCCATAGTCACGCCTTCGCCCAAGCGGCCAATCATGTAGTCGCACATGGTCAAGGCACCGGCAGCCGATGAAAAGTCGAACCAGGCGGCAGGCTGATGCTCAAGTTCCTTCAGCGGTGTATGGAACGCCCAGACATAGGTGGTCAGGTCGTCTGTTTCGGCAGCAAGTTTCGAGATATTGTCGGCCTGAATCGCCAGTTCCGACGGGCCAAAGATCACGTAGTCGTAGATGTCTTTATCCAGAACGACCTGATTGGCATAGGTTGTTTGAAGCGAATGCTCAATCTGGCGAGAGGCAAACTCGGTGGTTTCGTACTGCAACCCCAATTCGTCCAGCCGCTTCGTCATCGCCAGATAATTGCGCGCCCAAAAGTCCGAGGTATCCGACGACGGATAGATCAGGGCGATCTGGATCGGCGCATCCTGCGTGCCAGTGAATGTCACCGCCTCTGCGCCAACAGCGGCTTGCATGGCCTCCAGCTTACCTTCGGCGTTCACCTCGTCGGGCACCCAATAGTCACGGTCAGCGATATCGGGCAATTCCTTTAGCGGTAGTGTGGCATGGCCATCCGCCAACGCAGCTGTGCCCAACGCAAACGACGCGACCAATGCTGTTGTAGTCATAAATTTCATAAGGTTTCCTCCCGTTTGGAAATGTGTGTGTTTCTCGGGGTGGCACTCTCCTCCGGTCACCCCGCGACGCACCCTGTTGTGCCGTTGCTACCCGCTTGGCGCGGTGTCCCCGGCAAGAATGCCACCGATGGCCAGTAGGGCAATCAGGACACCGATGAGCAGCGCGGAAAACCGCACCAATTTCTGGCCTTCCGCTGTCTTTAGATCAGCGAACCAGCCACCCGCACCGTCGCGGTCTTTCTTCTGGATCCAGGCGTAAAGCGCGACAGAGCTGATGATGACAAAGCCCGACGCGACCGGCTGCCAGAAAAACTCGATCCGCAGCGTGACCAGAGCGTTCAGCATCATGGCGAGCAGCAGCACGCCCGAGAACGATCCGATGATTGACGCGCGGCCACCGAACAGCGACGTGCCCCCCACAACCACCGCTGCAATGACGTGCAGGTTAAAGAAAGGCGCCATCGTTGCCTGAATGGCGTTCTGCTTGCCCGTCAACATCAGACCCGCGAGGGCTGCACATGCCCCGCACAGCACATAGGCATAGACCTTGTGGCGTTTCACACCGATGCCGGTCAGTTCCGCCGATTCAGGGCTGGAGCCGATGGCGACCGTATAGCGGCCAAAATGCGTGCGTTGCAGGATGTAGTAACCCGCCACCATGGTCAGCATCCCGATCACAGCAGGCGTGGGAATGAAGAACGGTGTTTGGCCGCGACCGATCTCGGTCAAGATGTCCGGAAAGCGTGCCAGCACCAACCCTTTGGCCAGCAACAACGCCAGACCTTTATAGACAAGGTCCATCGCGAGCGTCCCGATGAGGTCAGGCACGTTGAAGCGCGTGATCACCAAGCCGTTGATGAGGCCCAGAAGCGCCCCAATAGTCAGCGCAATCGGAATGCCCACATAGATCGAAAAACCAAACTGTTTGACCAGAAAAGCCATAATGATCGCCGACAAAACGGCCACCGACCCGACGGACAAGTCAATGCCGCGCTGCGTGATGACGAATGTCATCGCCATCGCCATGGGCATGTACAGGGCCGCGTCCTGGAGGATCAGCTCAAGGTTACTGATGCGGTAGAACCGGTCGGGCGAGGCAATCGCCATGAACAAAAAAATCGCGGCAATCATCGCCATCGGCGCAATGACCGCCATGTACGGCTCCAACCGTTCGCTCAACGGTGGCTTGTAATTTTGGTCAACTGCAGAGCTCATGCCGCGTCCTCCTTGGCACCAACGATCATGCCCAGCACCTCTTGGGTCGAGCTTTCGGCTGTCAGCGCCACGCCGACACATTGGCCACGGCGCTGCACATGAACGCGGTCCGCCACTTCGAAAACGTCGTCGAGCGAGTGACTGATGAGGATCACCGCCAGGCCCTGCGCCTTCAGCGTTTTAATGAGTTTGAGAGTCCGCGCGGTTTCCTGCGGACCTAGGGCAGCGGTGGGTTCGTCCATGACCAGCACCCGCAGGCCCTCGTGATAGACAGCACGCGCAATGGCGACCGCCTGACGCTGACCGCCGGACAGGCTGTCGGTCGGTGCATCCAGGGATTTCAAGCGCACACCCAGACGTTCCATCAAAACCCGTTCGGTTTCCGACCGCATCTTCTTGTTGTCGAGGACCGTGATCCCCATCACCTTCTTGGTAAGCTCATTGCCCAGGAACATGTTGGCCGCCGGATCAAGGTGATCGGCCAAAGCAAGTGTCTGATACACCGCGTCGATCCCTGCTCGCGCCGCGTCAGCGTGGTTGGAAAACTCGATTTTCTCACCATCGAGAAAAATGTCGCCTTCGGTCGGTTGGTAAACGCCTGTCAGCACTTTGATGAGCGTTGACTTGCCCGCGCCGTTGTCGCCCACAATCGCCAGAACTTCGCCGGCATAAGCGCTCAGGTCGACGCCCTGCAGAGCGGTCACCCCTCCGAAACGTTTGGTTATCCCGCGCATCTGCACGAGTGGCGTATCAGCCATGTCTTCCTCCTCCGGTTGCACGGATGCTGCGGGTTACGCACATGCCCGAGCTGTTCTGATTTGGGTGCGGGGTCCCGTCACTCACTCCGGGAACCCACAGGGAGGGACCTCTATTTCCCCCAGATCTCGGCATAGGCCTCGCGGTAGGGGATGTCGGGGTCAAAGGCGTTGGTGTCGCCCAGCTTGGCCAGCCCTTCGGGCGTCACAAGCGCAGGCGAGGTAACGTAGCCGGAACACGCCTCGCCCTGGATGGCGCGGTTCAGCTCGTCTACCAGCTGCCAGCCTTGCAGGTTCAGCGGTTCGGCTACGGTAATCGCCTGGTACCCGTTCGACCGGATGCGCTGGAATGCGGCCTCCGACCCGTCCCCGGCAGAGCCCGCCA
This sequence comes from Tateyamaria omphalii, assembly GCF_001969365.1. Classification (NCBI taxonomy): domain Bacteria; kingdom Pseudomonadati; phylum Pseudomonadota; class Alphaproteobacteria; order Rhodobacterales; family Roseobacteraceae; genus Tateyamaria; species Tateyamaria omphalii. Next base: position 68,710 of record NZ_CP019314.1, read on the forward strand.
ACGGACCGGCATCGGGTGACAAGCCAGCCGCAGCCAGTGATGGTCCCATAAAGTCGAAGTACAGGTCGTTGATTGCCAGCGCGTGGGTCCAGCTCTCGCCGTATTTCTGCAACAGCGACGTGGTCAGCGGCCCCATGCGCGTAGATGTATCGGCAATCGGCGTGTCCACATATTCGAGCACCTTGCCCCCCGCGGCCTCGACAGTCTCTTTCAGCCGGTCCGCCTTGTCGATGGCGATCTGGTACGTGGAATCGGTGAAGATCACGACGCCTATCTCTTCGCCTTGTGCTTTGGCATCGTCGATGGCCCACTCGGCCGCTACCTCAGATACAGTCATTGCGTCGGTCGATACGTTGGCAAAGATACCGCCGGGCGCGTCACAACCAATGACGGGACCGGAGTGCCAGGCGACCATTGGCACGCCCGCATCCACAACACCTTCCAAAGCGGCTTGCTGCTCCACTGCGTCAAATCCGTTGATGATGATGCCATCGGCCTTCAGCGCCAACGCCTGACCAATCGCCGCCGTACGGCCTTGGATCGAGCCAGCGCCGTCCAGCACGCGCACTTCCCAACCGATTGTCTCTGCCGCCTCTTCAACACCCGTGGTCACACCCAGGATGCCGCCGTTTTTCAAGTCGCCTGCGACGACAACAATGGATTTGCCATCTGCTGCTGCCGGGCCGCTTGTTGGTCCGTCCCATTCGGCCAGTGCCGGTACGGCTGTCATCATTGTCGTGGTCACAAGCCCCGTGATGAATGTACGTTTTTGCATGGTTTCCTCCCTTTGCAATTTCGATCTTGCTGTGCAGCTTGATCCAAAAGCCGGTTTCCACCCTTTGGGCTGCACGTCTGCGTCAACGCTTGTCGGCCGCTTTCTTGCGCTGCGCGTAGCCTGCTATGCCGATGGCAACCAGCAGCGTAACCCCGTTGAAGAGCGGCTCGACCCAGAACGAGCCGCCGAATTGTTGAATGCCTGAAATACCCACGGCCAGGATGACAACACCAACGACCGTGCCCCATACATTGACCCGTCCGGGTTTGATTGTGGTGGAACCCAGGAAAGCACCGACGAGGGCCGGCAGCAGGAATTCCAGGCCGACCGATGCTTGACCGATCCGCAGCTTCGCAGCGAGCAGGACACCGGCCAAAGCAGTCATCGAGCCAGAGGCAACGAAGGCGCCAATCACATATTTCCGCGTCGGAATACCATTCAGCTGCGCCGCGCGCTGGTTAGCGCCAATGGCGTAAAGGTATCGGCCGATGGGCGTGTACTCGAGGATGATCCACATCACGACGGTGATGACGATCAGATAATAGGCGGTGATCGGCAGGCCAAAGACGAAGGTCGTGTTCAGGGCATAGAATCCGTCGGGCAACAGCCCAACCATCTGACGCCCACCCGTGTGCCACAGGGCCAGTGCATAAAGGACCGTGCCGGTGCCGAGGGTCGCGATGAAGCTGTCGATCTTGGCGACTTCGACCAGTAGCCCGTTCAGGAACCCCGTCAGCGCACCCAGAAGCAGAACAATGGCGACGGCCATCGGCCACGGCAGGCCCAGCATGGTTTGCAAGCTGATGGCAAGGATGTGCCACAACACAATGCCATAGCCTACAGTCAGGTCGATTCGCCCTGCCGCCATCGGGATCATCGCTCCTAACGACAAGAGCGCAATAATCGCCTTGTCCGAGATGATGGACCGCAGGTTCAGCATCGTCGGGAACGTGTTGGGCAGCAGGACCGAAAACAGCCCGATCAGAAACACGGTCAAAATGACCAACCCGTACACCGGCAGGAACCGCATTAGCCGCTTGCCCATGGACAGCCCCTTGAGGTCCGCCTTCGTTGGCTCGAGTGCGCTGGATTCAAGCGACTGCATGCGAACCGCTCCCTTCTGTCTTGATATTCCCGGCCGAGGCCGACTGGATCAGGTTCTCGGTCGTCAATCGTGTGCCGCTCAGTTCGTCGATAATCGCCCCTTGGCTGAAGACGATGGCGCGGTGGCAGATCGTTGCGATTTCTTCAAAGTCCGTGGATATGACCAGAATAGCGACGCCGTCACCCAAGGCGCGATTCAGCAGGGCATAGATTTCCGACTTCGCGCCCACATCAACGCCAGCGGTCGGATCCTCGCAAATCAGTAGCTTGCGCTTGGTGGCGAGCCAGCGACCAATCACAACCTTTTGCTGGTTGCCCCCTGACAATGCTTCAATGGCCAGGGTCGGATCATTGGGCGACAGGCCCAATTCCGCCCCGATGACTGCCGCCTGATCTGCTTCCACGCGGGAAGACAGCATGTTCAGCAGTTTGCGGCCAATGCCATCGGGGTTGAGGAACGTATTTTCGCGGATCGTCAGGCTCATCGCAACGGACTCTTCCGTCCGGTCTTTGGCCACCAGCCCAACGCCCGAATGTAGTGCCTTTTGAGGTGATGACAGGTCTGGCGTCTTGCCCCCCAGCGTCACCTGCCCCTCAAACGGCACAAGGCCAAAGAGCGCCCGCGAGATCGCTTCGTGCCCTGCGCCCCGCAGGCCAACCAGGCCGAGCACTTCGTTCTTCTGCAAGTCAAAGTCGAGCGTTTGCATCCCGGCCACGTCGAAGTTGCGCAGGGACAGCACCGCCTCGCCAATTTGATCGGTCGCCTTGACCATCTCTCGGGTCTTGCGGCCAACGATTTTCTGTACAAGCTCTTCCGGCGTGGTGTGGTCAATGCTGCGCACGCCCACCATGGCGCCGTCGCGCAGCACAGCCACGCGGTCAGCGATCTGGAAAATCTCATCAAGGCGGTGGGAAACGTAGATCATGCCCACCCCCTTGTCCCGCAGCGGCCGGATTGCGGCAAACAGGCGTTCGACCTCATCTGCAGGCAGCGATGCCGTGGGTTCATCCAACACAAGGAATTCGCTGTCCACAGCCAGCGCGCGGGCAATGGCCACCAGGGACTTTTCGGTCCGGGTCAGATCCTCGACCCGCGTTGTCGGGTCAAATTCGGCATCGACCTTGCGCAGGGCCTCAACTGCAAAGCGCTCCACATCCTTCCACCGGATCAGGCCGTTCTTCTTGGAAAAGCCCAAGGCGAGGCCGATATTCTCGGCCACCGTCATCCATTCGATTAGGCCCAGATCCTGGTGAATAAACGCCACCTTCTGGCGCTCACCAAACCCCGCCGGTTTGTGCTGATAGGGCACACCGTCAATCAGCACCTGCCCCGCGTCCGCCGTATGGATGCCACCGAGCACCTTGATCAGGGTCGACTTGCCCGCACCGTTCTCGCCCAACAGGGCGACAATCTCGCCCCGACCGACGGTCAGCGACACATCTTTCAGCGCGTAGGTGCCGCCAAAGTGCTTGTCGATGCTGTCGAAAAACAAACCTGTTTGCAGGTCCGGCATAACGTCTCCTCCGGCATCACGCGGACCCAACCTCCCCGTTGAGTTACCCGTAACGTTCCGCTAGCATCGGGTCAGAGCGCGCGCTCTGTCAAGGCTTAAGTTACCCGTAACGTAAAGCGATCGTAATCGTGGATAAAGCAAGTAAAAACAATAAAGTAAGCCTATCTCAGGTGGCCCGCGCTGCAGGGGTGTCGAAAATGACCGCCAGCCGCGTTTTGCGGGGTGAGGGCGGATATTCCGAAAACACCCGCCTGAAGGTGATGGAGCAGGTGGACACACTTGGCTATCTGCCGAATCGTTTGGCGACGGTTTTCGCGGGCGACCAAAGCTCGACCTTCATCGGCGTGTCGATCCCGGACCTCGGGAACGAGGTGTTTGCGCAGGTGCTCGAGGGCATTGACCGCAAGCTGGGAACCTTCGGATACCAGTCCGTATTGGGCCTCACCCAGCACACGCTGGAAGAGGAAGAGAACTGGATCAGAACGGTGCTATCCTGGCAACCTGCGGGCCTGATCCTGACGGGTCGCTACCACTCGCCAAGGGCCACCGACATGCTGCGGAACGCCGGGGTTCCTGTGGTCGAAATCTGGGATCTGAACGCTGCCCCGCTCGATATGAGCGTCGGCATCAACCACTTCGACAGCGGCTTTGACATGGGCCGTTACCTGACCTCTCTGCGCTATAAGAACATCGGCTATGTGGGCACCTCCCACGACACGGCCAATGCCGCGACCGAACGGCTGAACGGTTTTTGCAAGGCGGTCGAGGGCGCGGGCGGTGCAGTCGTCAAACAGCTTTGTCTGCACGATACGGCGACATATTATCCGGGTTTTTATGGCACCGAGCAACTGCTGGCGGCAGCCTGCGATATCGAGTGCATTTTCTACCAAAACGACGCGATGGCGTTTGGGGGCCTGCAATATTGCGCCTCCAAGGGGCTGACAGTGCCCTATGATATCGGTATCGCCGGGTGGGGCGACCTCCCCATCGCATCCGTGATGAACCGACGGCTGACCTCTTGCCACGTGTCGCACCTGAAGCTGGGGCAAAGGGCGGCGGAAATGATGATGGGGCGACTGACGGACGAGCCGGTGCCGACCTGTACCGATATCGGATTCCGGCTGATCCCAGGGTCGACAGTGCGGAATAGTGGCGTCTGAAATTCATATTCGATTTGACGGCAAGCGACCCTCAATCTGGGAAGATTGACATCACACGATACTGTATACAATTGTATGCAACAGAATGAGTTGAGGGCGGACCATGATTGAGGACCTACACCACGTTCAAATTGCTATGCCCAAGGGTCGCGAAGGCGACGCCAGAAAATTCTACCTTGACGTCCTCGCCTTTTCGGAAGTCCAGAAGCCCAAAGAACTCCTCAAACGGGGTGGCGTCTGGTTCCAAAGTCAAAGCGCAAGGCTGCATCTTGGCGTTCAAGAGCCGTTTGTTCCAGCTAGAAAAGCTCATCCAGGGTTCAGGGTTGGATCTCTTAGCGATGCGCGTCAAAGACTCATCGCCGCGGGCATCGAATTTCGAACGGATATAGATTTGCAGAAGATGAAGCGTATCTACGTTGACGATCCGTTTGGGAACCGCATCGAACTGCTGGAAGTGACAGCCGCATGATTTAAACGTAGCGAGGACGTTAGCCTGGCGAGTAAGTATGGTTCAACTCGTCTCTCCCACCACAAGCGCCGATCCAACATCGACCCGCACAGGCTCGCTGACCTCACCATCGAAAATCCCCTGCAACAGGTCCACGACCTGCCGCCCGATATCGTCTGCCTGCACATTCACCGTCGTGATCTGCGGGTTTGATACCTTGGCCACCTCGAAATGACCAAAGCCGGTAATCGCCAGATCATCGGGCACCCGCAGACCCATCCGCTGCGCCGCACTCAAACATCCAAAAGCCACCGGGTCCGACACGCATACGAGCGCATCATACTGCGCCACATTCCTCCCGATCGCCTCGATCACCGCAGCGCCATGGCGCATCGACACCGGCGCAGGCCCTGCATCAATCATCGCGACCTCCGGCAACCCATGCGCCCGCGCCGACGCAACTACACCCGCCCGGCGCACCGCACCGCGCATATCGGCCCCTTCGGACGCGCCGACAAAGGCCAGCTTGCGCCGCCCTGTTGCCACAAGATGATTCACGATATGGGCCATCGCGTCGCCGTTGGAAAAGCCCACCACATGGCCCAGCGGGTCCTCGGGCAGGTCCCACATCTCGATCACCGGCAGGTCTCGGGCCTGCACCAGCTTGCGCATCTCATCCGTGTGATGACCGCCGGTCAGCACCAGCGCCTCGGGGTTGCGTGTCAGAAGCTGGCGCACCAGCTCTTCCTCCCGCTCGACCCGGTAGTTCGTACTGCCCAACAGCAACTGGAGCCCTGCCGCGCCCAGCCCATTGGTGAGCGCGCGAAACGTTTCGGCAAAATTCGCATTGTTTACCGATGGCAGCGTGACAGCCACAAACCCGCTTTTCTGGGTGCGAAACGCCTGCGCCGTGCTGTCATAGACATAGCCCAATTCGTCTGCCACCTGTCGCACTCTGGCGCGGGTCTTGGCATTGACGGTGCGGTCCTCGCGCAAGGCGCGGCTGACGGTCATGGGCGACATGCCCACCGCCTGCGCAACGTCCCGCATGGTGACACGCGCGCCCATGATTTACGCCCTGAATTCGTTCAATTGCGTGACGTGGTGGTGAATGCGCCCGTCGAAATGCGCGGCCACAATTTCGCCCGTCACATCACGCGATTGCGCGCGATAGGGACTGTCCAGCGCACTCTCCATCGCGGCCTCATCGGGATAGGTGATGGCCAGGATCAGCGGAAACTCGGGCGCGCCCTCGTCCCTGTCATCGCTGAACATCACCCGCACATCGGTGTTGCCGGGAAACTGCTTCCACAGGGGCCCAAGCCGTTCCAGAACGGCGGCGCGGAACGCATCGGTCTGGCCGGGTTTCACCGATCCTTCGAAAAGGGCAAACCGTGTGATCATGTCTCTATCTCCTCTTTCGCGCCGCTGAAAAACTCCATGACGGCGGCCTGATCCTCGCCCCCCAGACCGGCGGCGGTCAGCATGCGGTGGATCTCGGTGCACAGGGCTGTCATTGGCATCGATGTGCCTGTCTGCCGTGCCAAATCGTTCACCATATTCAGATCCTTGACCATATTGTCGATCCGACCCGTGCGGCGGTAATCTTTGGTCGCAAAGCGCGGCAGGTACTCCTGCAACAAGGCCGAGTCCGCCCGCCCGCCTTTCAGCGCCTGCGGGATTTTCTCCGCATCGACACCCGCATCCAGCGCAAGCTGCGTCGCCTCTGCCACGGCCATAAAGCCCAGCCCACACAGCACCTGATTGATCAGCTTTGTTGTCTGCCCGGCCCCTGACGGCCCCATATGCGTATAATTCGACGCCACGTGCTTCAGCGCGACATGGGCACGCTCGACGTCCTTGGCCTCGCCGCCCGCCATCAAGGTCAACTCGCCGATCAACGCCTTGGGCGCCCCGCCTGACAACGGGCTGTCGACCCAAGCCAAGTTACGCTCCGCCGCCATCTTGGCGAACTTACGCGTCGCATCCGGCTCGATCGAGGACATGTCGATAATGACGGTCCCCGGCTTGGCCGTATCCGCGACCCCGTCCTTGCCAAAGGCGGCAAGGCCAACGATGCGCGACGCATTCAGACTGGTGATGACAAAGTCCACGTCCCGCGACGCCTCAGCAGCCGAAGCCGCCGCAACAGCGCCCTGCGCCACCAGGGCATCCACCCGCGCGGTGTCGAGGTCGAACACTGTCAGGCTGTTCCCGGTTTCCAACAACCGCGTGCCAATAGCGCCGCCCATGGCACCCGCCCCGATCAGGGCAATCTTCTCGCTCATATCATCGTCCCCCGCACGTAGTCTTCGGACTGCGCAACCACCTGGTCAAAGGGGCGCGCGATGTCGATCTCTCCGCCCCACTCGTCCTCATGCAGCCGCTCAAGCGTCGCGAACTGGCTGTCGAGCAGGGACGCAGGCATGAAATGTCCGGGCCGGTGTGCAACCCGCCGCGCCAACACATCGCGCGGCGCATCCAGATGCAGGAAATGCACCGGCTCATCCACCTGTTGCCTGATCCAATCGCGATAGCTTTTCTTCAGCGCCGAACAGCCAACGGCAATCGCACCCTCATGCCGCGCCAGCATCCGCCCCACATCTGCCAGCCAAGGCGCGCGGTCGTCATCGTCCAGGGGCACACCCTGCGCCATCTTGTCGATATTGTCCTGCGGATGCAGGTCATCGCCATCGACAAACGCCATGTCGCACAGCACCTGCAACGCCGTCCCGACCGACGACTTGCCGCACCCCGACACTCCCATCAGCACATAGCACCGCATCAGAGCGACGCCGTGATGCCGCCGTCCACGAACAGCGTGTGACCATTAACGAAACTGGACGCGGCCGAGGACAGAAAAACGGCGGCCCCCACCAGTTCGTCGACCTGACCCCAGCGGCCCGCCGGTGTGCGCTTCTCCAACCAGGCAGAAAACTCAGGATCCGCTACAAGGGCCGCGTTCAGCGGCGTGTCGAAATAGCCGGGCGCGATGGCGTTGCACTGCAATCCATGCTTGGCCCACTCGGTCGCCATCCCTTTGGTCAGGTTCGCCACGGCGCCTTTGGTCGCGGTGTAGGGTGCAATGCCCGGACGGGCCAAGGCCGTCTGGACAGAGGCGATGTTGATGATCTTGCCTGCCCCGCGCCCGATCATGTGCCGCGCAACAGCCTGACCGACGTGAAAGACGCTCGCGATATTGGTCTGCAACAGCCGCTCGAAGGCATCGGCCGGAAAGTTCTCCAACTCCGTCCGGTGTTGCATCCCGGCGTTGTTGATCAGGATGTCTATCGGGCCCGTCTGCGCCTCAAATCCGTCCACTGCGGCGCGCACCGCATCATGGTCTGTCGCATCGAACGCCAGTTGATGCACCGTGCCGCCCAATGCTTCTGCCGCACGCGCCAGCTTGCCAGTGTCGCGTCCGTTCAACACAATCTCAGCCCCGGCGTCCGCGAGGCCCTTGGCCAAGGCAAGGCCGATGCCCTGCGACGATCCGGTGATCAGGGCGCGACGGCCCGCAAGCGTGAAAAGGTCAGACATGCAACACTCCGAATAATAGGGGCGGGATTGACGCCCGCTGATTGTTACCGTTAACATGATACCGATAACATCTCCTGTCAACGAGGAATCGCAATGCCCAAACCCATCGCCCTCGACGACATTAACGTCGACAAGCTGACCGGTGATAGCGCAACCTGCGGCTCGGCGCCCCTCGTTCTGTGAAAGGCCACACCATGAAAGTCATCGTTGCCCACGCGGCCAAGGACTTGCGGGTCGAAACCCGCGACAGGCCCACGCCCGGCCCGGGCCAGGTGCTGGTCAAGATGGCCGCGGGCGGCATCTGCGGCTCGGACCTGCACTACTACAACCACGGCGGTTTCGGCCCGATCCAACTGCGCGAACCGATGATCCTCGGGCACGAGGTCGCCGGGAATATCGAAGCCCTGGGCGAAGGTGTGACGGACCTCGACACCGGAAGCCTCGTCGCCGTATCGCCCTCTCGCCCGTGCGGGCACTGCACATACTGCCGCGAAGGCAAACAGAACCACTGCCTCAACATGCGGTTCTACGGCTCTGCCATGCCCTTCCCCCACATCCAGGGGGCGTTCCGCGAATACATCGTTGCCGATGCCGCTCAATGCGCCCCGGCGGGCGACCTGAGCGCCGGCGAGGCCGCAATGGGCGAACCCCTCGCCGTCGTCCTGCACGCGGCAAAGCAAGCGGGCGATTTGATGGGAAAACGCGTGCTGGTGACCGGCTGCGGACCCATCGGCCTGCTGGCCGTTCTGGTGGCACGCGCGGCAGGCGCGGTCGAGGTTGCAGCGACTGACATCTCGGATTTCACTCTCGCCAAGGCGCGAGATGTCGGCGCCGATCACACCATAAACGTCGCCCAAACCCCTGACGGTCTCAGCCGTTTCGAAGCGGACAAGGGCCATTTCGACGTCCTCTTCGAATGCTCCGGCGTGGCCTCTGCCCTTGCCGCTGCCGTCCCTGCCCTGCGCCCCGGCGCCACCGTTGTGCAACTTGGCCTGGGCGGTGACATGACCCTGCCCATGCAGGCGATGACGGCCAAGGAACTGCAACTCAAGGGATCCTTCCGCTTCCATGCCGAGTTCTTCACGGCGGTCGAGATGATGCGCACCGGACGGCTCGACGTGACCCCGCTGATCACCCACGCCATCGGGATCGATGCAGCAGTCGATGCGTTCGAACTGGCTGGTGATCGGTCGCAAGCGGTTAAGGTCAACATCACATTCTAATGACCCGCGGCGGTGCCCCGTGTATCGCCGCTTGTCCTCCGCACTAAAGTCTACTATTTTTATCAGAAATCACCGAACATAGCCAAGCCACCGCGGCTCAGCCATCCCATTGCCCGTTTCAAGCATCAGGATATGGCCGCGTGTCTGCACATCCCCTTTCCGCCGAAGACATCCGCGCCCGCCGCGCGGACAGCCCGAAACCCGCGACAGGGACTTTGCCGAGCAAAACGGCATCAGCGAAGGCGCGCTCGTCGCCGCCTATTGCGGCCGCGGCGTCACTCGGATCGACGCACACCCGGATGTGGTCATGGCTGCGGCACAGGAACTTGGCGAGGTCATGGCCCTCACACGCAACGCGTCCTGCGTGCACGAGAAAATTGGGACCTACGACAACTACCACCCCGGTCAGCACGCCGCGATGATACT